>JANXLW010000333.1 GCA_025354965.1 Betaproteobacteria bacterium | reverse complement strand
GGCAGCACCAGCACCAGGTGGTCGGCCGTTCGGAGCAGTTCCTCCTTGCTTACATAGCTCGCCTGGCATCTATCTTCAGTAGCAGCGTCAAGACGGGTGCGGTTGTGATAAATAACTTTCATGCCAAAGCCAAAAGCGCCGCGCCGGGCAATACCCTGACCGATGCGGCCCATACCCAGAATCCCGAGCGTGGCGCCATGAATGTCAGAGCCGGCGAACATGTCGTAACGCCAGCGCGTCCAAAGACCGGCGCGCAAAAAGTGCTCGGCCTCCGCCATGCGCCGCGCTGTCGCCATTAGCAGGGCAAAACCGAAGTCGGCCGTGGTCTCGGTCAGCACGTCCGGCGCATTGGTGGCCAGCACCCCGGCGGCAGTCATGGCGTCGAGATCAAAATTGTTGTAGCCGACGGCCATGTTGGCACAGATTCTCAATTGCGGACAGGACGCCAGCAGCGCCGCATCAATACACTCACCGCCGGTGGTGAAGATACCCTGCTTGCCTTGCAGTTTCACCGTCAGTTCAGCGGCGCTCCAGAGCTCGTCTGCCTGGTTTGACTCGACATCGAAGTGCTGTGCCAATTTGGCGAGAACTTGCGGGAAAATGGCACGCGCGACAAGAATTTTTGGCAACATATTTTTTTAAAGTAGTCAGCGTATTAGTGAAACAACCGGTACTGGGCAATGTAGACCAGCGCGCCAGCCAGATAGCCCAGCAGTGCCAGCCCACCGATCTTGCGCATATACCAGAAAAAATCAATTTTCTCCAGGCCCATGGCCGCTACACCGGCGGCCGAGCCGATGATCAGGATGGAGCCACCGGTGCCAGCGCAGTAGGCGACGAACTCCCACAGAAAGCTGTCGGTCGGATATTGCGCCAGCGTGTACATGCCCATGGAGGCGGCGACCAGCGGCACATTGTCGACCACCGCGCTGGCCAGTCCGATGATCACGACAATGATGTCCAGGCGCCCAACCGTCTGGTCGAGCCATTGGGCCAGCAGGGTCAGAATGTGGGTATGTTCCAGCGCCGCGACGGCCAAAAGAATACCAATGAAAAAGATGATCGAACTCATGTCGATCCGGGTCAAGGCATGCACCAGCGTCAAATGCTCTTTTTTGCTGTCCGCCTTTTTCAGGTGCAATAAGTCGCCCACCATCCACAACATGCCCAGGCCGAACAAAATACCCATGAACGGGGGCAGCTGTGTCACAGTCTTGAAGACCGGCACGCCAACCAGAATGGACAATCCCAAAAAGAGCATCAGGTTGCGCTCAAATGCCGACGAATGATGCAAGTCGGCACCATTTTTGCGTGGCGGCGAGACCACCGGTCGGGCACCGAGAAGGTAACTGGTCACCGCCAGTGGCACCAGCAAATTAACCAGCGAGGCCAGGAACACGCTCTTCATGATCGACAGGGTGGTGATCTGGTTACCAATCCACAGCATGGTGGTGGTGACGTCACCAATCGGCGTCCAGGCACCACCGGCATTGGCGGCAATAACAATGATGCCGGCAAAAAACAGGCGGTCATCACGCTGATCAAGCAGCTTTTTCATCAGGGAAACCATGACAATGGTGGTGGTCAGGTTGTCCAGGATGGAGCTCAGGAAGAAAGTCACGAAGCCCACCATCCACATCAAAGTAGAGAGTCGCGTCGTCTTGATGCGTGAAGTGATCGCATCAAATCCCTCATGCGCATCCACCACCTCAACAATGGTCATGGCGCCCATCAAAAAGAAAACGATTTGCGCGGTGCCCATCACAGACCTGCTGAGGTCCGCATCGACCTGATTGACGTCACCACTGGCCATGGCATAAATGGTCCACAACCAGCCTGCCGCCATCAGCGCGGAAGCTGACTTGCTGATTTTGAGCGGGTGCTCCAGTGCGATCGCCAAATACGACAACACAAAGACAATGGCAACGGCGGTCAACATGAGTAATCCCTCGGCAGTGAGTTGTCTGGCGTAAAAGTGAGGCAGATCATCCGGGCTGCGAAATGTCAAAAACCTGGCGCAAGTAGGCCAGGTACTTTTCATCCTCGCACATATCCTTGGCCGGTGAGTCTGACAGTTTGGCCACCGGCTGACCATTGCAACGCACCATCTTGATGACGTTTTGCAAAGGCTCGTAACCGAGGTCGTTGGTCAGGTTGGTACCAATACCGAAAGCGAGTTGGCAACGCCCCTTGAACTGCTGGTAGAGCTCAATGGTGCGCGGCACTGTCAGCCCATCGCTGAAAATCAGGGTCTTGGTGCGCGGATCCACCCGGTTATGGTGATAGTGATCGAGCATGCGCTCGCCCCACTGGAACGGGTCGCCACTGTCGTGTCGGGCGCCGTCAAACAGCTTGCAGAAGAACATGTCGAAATCACGCAGAAAAGCGCTCATGCCGTAGACGTCGCTCAAGGCAATGCCCAAATCCCCGCGATATTCCTTTGCCCATGACTCGAAGGCGTAAGTCTGGCTATCGCGCAGACGTGGCCCGAGCGCCTGACATGCCTGCAGATACTCATGCGCCATGGTGCCCAGCGGTGTGAGGCCCAGCTTCATGGCAAACAACACGTTGCTAGTACCCGCCAGCTGACCGGCCGTACCAGTGGCATTGCCGGGGCTCTGGCCGGTACCCAGACAGGCCGCCAGAACCCGCAACACTTCTTCATGCCAGGCTGTTGAAAACCGACGGCGTGTACCGTAATCGGCAATTTTCAGCTCGCTCAGGCCGGCCGAGCGCAACTGCCCAATTTTGACATCCAGTCTCTTTCTCCCCTCCAGCAGGTCCGGCAGCCTCTGCGTGTTGCGAAAGTAGACCTCGTTAACGATGGCCAGCACTGGAATCTCAAACAAAATGGTGTGCAGCCATGGACCCCGAATCGTGATGTCGATCTCGCCCGACGGCAAGGCAGTGACAGAAATGTATTTTTCGTTGAGTTTGAACAAGCCCAAAAAATCAATAAAGTCGCTCTTGATGAAACGCCATGATTGAAGGAAGCTCAGCTCGGCGTCCTGAAAATGCAGATTGCACAGCGAGCGGATTTCATCGCGAATTTCGCTCACATGCAGCGCCAGCTGATGTCTGGCCTGACCGGTTTTGGGGTCGATGCCCGGGTTACGGCACTTGAATTTGTACTCCACCTGCGCACCGGGAAACTGGTGCAGTACCACCTGCATCATGGTGAACTTGTAGAGGTCGGTATCAAGCAGACTGGTGATGATCATGGGTTGACTTTAACCGCTCGAGGGACAGACCACTGCTACACGAAATGGGCAACATCGGTGGCGAGTATTTTAGGTGGTCAGTTGACCAGCCGCCAGAGTGAAAACCCTGTCTGCACAGTCGGTCAGAATATTGTTTTGCTCGGCTACCAGCATCGACATCCCCTGTGCCTTGAGCGTGAGCAGCGCCGCCACAATGTTTTCCACCAGTACCGGCGCGATACCTTCGCAGGGTTCGTCCAGCAATAGCATTCTGGGTGATGTCATGAGGGTACGCGCAATCGCCAGCATTTGCTGCTCACCGCCACTCATCTGGCCGGCGCGGCGACGCAACATGGTTTGCAGCACCGGAAACAATTGCCAGACCAGCGCCTGATTGGAGTCGACATCACCCCGCGCTGCCAGTCTGAGATTGGCCTGCACACTCAAGCCGGTGAAAAGGCGACGGTCTTCGGCCACATAGCCCAATCCGGCCTGCGCTCTCAGGTGCGGCTGCCATTCCTGGATGTTCCTGTTTTCATAGCGTATGTCACCGGTGACACGCGGGCCAAGACCCATAATGGCTTGCAGCAAAGTGGACTTGCCAGCGCCGTTGAGGCCTTGCAGTACCACCAGTTCACCGGGCGCTACCTGAATTGAAACTTGGAACAAAGCTTGCGCCGCGCCGTACCAGACATTGAGGTCGTGAATGGAAAGCATGGGCAGCGACATTAGCGCAGCGCGCCAGCACTGTGGCCCGACAGGGTGGCGTGGCCAGATCGCCCCAGATAGCGCGTGCGAACCATCTCGTTTTGTGCGACATCGTTGACTGAACCCTGCGCTACAAGCTGCCCCTCAATCAGCACCAGTACCCGGTCCGCCACACCGAAAACAGCATCCATATTGTGTTCGGTGTAGAGCACCGCGATGCCGCTGCCAAAGTCGTTGGCGCATGCTTTGCGATGCGCTTCATTTGCCAGTGACTTCACCAAAGCCATCAAGGTCGCACGCTCGGTCCCGGCCAGACCGGCGGCTGGTTCATCCAGCAGCAACAGACGTGCGCCCGAATCGGGCTGGGCGGGCCTGATGCCGGCCAGCGCCAGTGCCAACTCCAGGCGCTTCTTGGCGCCATACGGCAAGCTCCGCACATCGGCCTGCGCAAGATGCTGCAAGCCGACCCGCTGCAGTAGCGCCCGAGCCGCTTCGATCTGCACGCGG
>JANXLW010000324.1 GCA_025354965.1 Betaproteobacteria bacterium | reverse complement strand
GCGATAAGCGCTGGTACATGAGAATGGTGGGATGCAAGACATGACCACCGCTGCGATGATGATCCCCGAACTGCGCAAGGTACTCAAGCGACTGCATTACCCACTGCAAGTGATGCTGGTTTGCGCCCGCTGGTATGCAGCCTACCCGTTGAGTTTTCGCCATCTTGAAGAAATGATGCAGGAGCGTGGCGTCTTTGTGGACCACTCCACCGTTCACCGCCGGGCCGTGAAGATTCTGCCTGTCATGGCGCTCATCTTTCGCCGCCGCAAACTGCCAGTGGGTACAAGCTGGCGAATGGATGAAACTTACATCAAGGTGGCAGGCCAATGGAAGTACCTGTACCGCGCCATCAAATTGCATGGCCTGCCAGACAAGATCACCATCGACAAAAGTGGTGCAAATACCGCGGCCATCAAAAGCGTCAATACCGATGCCTGCCTGGACATTGAGCTGCGTCAGTCAAAGTATCTCAACAACCTTATCGAACAGGACCATCGGGCGGTAAAGCGAATCACCGATCCGATGCTGGGCTTCAAGTCATTTCGGAGTGCGCAAAAACTGATAGCCGGCATCGAGACTATGCACATGATCAAAAAGGGACAGAGCCTCTGTCCCACCGGACAACCCATGTCAGCAGCACACCAGTTCTACAGCCCGGCCGTTTGATCAACATGCCGTCGGTGCAACATTTCTCAGCTCGACCCCGTTATTGCGACAGAGCCAACTACTCCACCGTCACACTCTTCGCCAAATTGCGGGGTTTGTCAACATCGGTACCTCTGGCGCAGGCCGTGTGATAAGCCAATAACTGCAACGGCACTACATGCAAGAGTGGCGACAACTCGCCGTAATGTTCGGGCATGCGAATGACGTGCAGGCCTTCGCCGTTCTCAATTTTGGTATCGGCATCCGCAAGCACATAGAGTACCCCGCCGCGGGCGCGCACTTCGTGCATATTGCTTTTGAGTTTTTCCAGCAGTGCGTCATTGGGCGCCACGGTGACCACCGGCATGACGCTGGTCACCAGGGCAAGCGGGCCGTGCTTGAGCTCACCAGCCGGGTAGGCCTCGGCATGGATGTAGCTGATTTCCTTGAGTTTGAGTGCGCCTTCCAATGCAATCGGGTAATGCAGGCCGCGACCCAGAAAAAGCGCGTTTTCCATCCTGGCAAAGTCTTCGGCCCAGGCAATCACCTGTGGCTCCAACGCCAGCACAGCCTGCAACGCGGCGGGCAGATGGCGCAGGGCTTTGAGGTGGCGCGCTTCTTCGGCGTCGCTGAGCCGTCCCTTGGCCTGGGCCAGGGCCAGCGTCAACAGAAAAAGTCCTGCCAACTGCGCCGTAAAAGCCTTGGTCGAGGCAACGCCAATCTCGATACCGGCGCGCGTGATGTAGGCCAGCTGGCATTCACGCACCATGGCGCTGCTGGCCACATTACAAACCGTCAGAGTGTGCGTCATGCCCAGGCTTTGCGCATGGCGCAAAGCAGCCAAGGTGTCGGCCGTTTCGCCCGATTGCGTGATCGTGACCACCAGGGTCCTGGGGTTAGGCACCGAATCGCGATAGCGGTACTCACTGGCTACTTCCACCTGCGTTGGAATTTTGGCGATGCTCTCCAACCAGTATTTGGCGGTGCAACCGCTGTAGTAACTGGTGCCGCAGGCCAGGATCAACACCGAATCAATGTCTTTGAACACGCGCGCGGCGTTCAAACCTGGCGCGTGGTTCATCTCCAGGTCGAACAACTCCGGCACGATGGCGTCCACGCCTTCCAGGCTATCGGCGATGGCGCGAGGCTGCTCAAAAATCTCCTTTTGCATGTAGTGGCGATACGGCCCCAACTCGGCAGCGCCACTGTGTGCCAGCACCGTTTTTACTGGTCGTTGCCTGGTCGTCAGGGGTTTGTAGTCCTTGTCGATCAGCCAGTATTTACCGAGCTGAATATCCACCACATCACCCTCGTCCAGGTACACGATCTGGTCGGTCACACCGGCCAGGGCCATGGCGTCACTGGCCAGAAAATGCTCCTGCCCATCTTTGCCAACGCCCAGAATCAGCGGCGAACCGGCGCGTGCGCCAATCAGCCGATGCGGCTCGTCTTTGCAAAACACGGCAATGGCATAGGCACCTTGCAAGGACTTAAGTGATGCCTTGACCGCTTCAAACAGATCGCCGTCGTACAGGCTGTCTATCAGATGGGCGATGACTTCGGTGTCAGTTTGGCTCTGAAACACATAGCCCCTGGCCTGCAGTCTGGAGCGCAACTCATCATGGTTTTCAATAATCCCGTTGTGCACCAACGCCACGCGGCCCGGCCGGCTGCCGGCATCAGGCCCGGTGCCGTGGCTGAAATGAGGATGCGCGTTGTGGACCAGCGGGGCGCCATGCGTGGCCCAGCGGGTATGGGCAATACCAGTAGTGCCTTCAAGCTTGCCACTGCTGCACTGCTCGGCCAGTTCCGCCACCCGGGAAGTGCTACGGGCTCGCTGCAGACCATTGGCAACCACCGCCACGCCACAGGAGTCATAGCCACGGTACTCCAGCCTTGCCAGACCTTGCACCAGGATGGGAACGATGTTGCGGACCGACACCGCACCTACAATGCCGCACATAGACAGCTCCAAAAATAAGAGAGCTCATGGTAAAAACATCGGTGAGAAATATGTGGTTGAAATTTCATCTAATGTGTATTAATATTTCACGTCATTTTAAATTAGTCTAAATATTCCGTAAATTGTGGATATATGAAACAAATAGCTTAACTCATCAGCCCGTGCTTGCTGTTTGGCAGGTATAACTACCTAAGTTCTAACCCGCTAACGCCTCACATCGCAACTCGTTAGCATCCTTTTTCTTGTTGCAGGCCACTGCGCCTAGCAATTCAACCCAGACAGCCGGAGAGCAAATTTGTCAGCGGAGTTAATTCTCGAGACACGCGGTTTGACGAAGGAATTCAAGGGGTTCGTGGCCGTCAACAAGGTCGACCTTCGGGTTCAGCGCGGCCATATCCACGCACTGATTGGCCCCAACGGCGCTGGCAAAACCACCTTCTTCAATTTGCTGACCAAATTCCTGCACCCGACTGCCGGCAGCATTGCGTTCAACGGCATTGACATCACGCATGAAAAGCCCGCTCAAACGGCACGCCGGGGCATCGTGCGGTCGTTCCAGATCTCGGCCGTGTTTCCACATATGACCGTTCTTGAGAACGTGCGTGCTGCGCTACAGCGAAATCTGGGCACTTCGTTTCACTTCTGGAAAGCCGAAAGCACGCTAACCCACCTGCACGGGCGCGCCCGCGAATTGCTGGCCGAAGTCGATCTGCAGGACTTTGCCGACGAACTCACCGTCAACCTGCCCTACGGCCGCAAGCGGGCGCTGGAACTGGCCACCACACTGGCGCTGGAGCCGGAACTGATGTTGCTCGACGAGCCGACCCAAGGCATGGGCCACGAAGACGTGGACCGCGTCACCCAGTTGATCAAGAAGGTTTCAGTCGGGCGCACCATTCTGATGGTCGAACACAACATGAATGTGGTATCCAAAATCGCCGACCGCATCACGGTGCTGCAGCGCGGCGCCATCATTGCCGATGGTCCGTATGCCGAGGTGGCAAACAACCCGCTGGTGATAGAAGCCTATATGGGCAGCGCCAATACCACCCTGCAAGGAACTCATTGATGAATGATGAGTTGCTGCGCATCGAAGACTTGCACGCATGGTACGGCGAGTCGCACATCCTGCATGGGGTCAACCTGACAGTGCGCCAGGGCGAGGTAGTGACCTTGCTGGGGCGCAACGGTGCCGGGCGCACCACCACCATGCGCGCCATCGTTGGCCTGACTGGCAAGCGCAAAGGCAGCATCAAAATCAACGGGGTTGAAGCCATCAAATTGGCACCGCACAAGGTGGCACAC
>JANXLW010000307.1 GCA_025354965.1 Betaproteobacteria bacterium | reverse complement strand
GTTGAGTGTGCCCAACGTTGGCGACTATTCGACCCTGATGCAGGAGGGACAGGGTCGCGCGTTGGTGCATACTGCCAGCGGCATTGAGCTCATATCCAACGTCTGCCGACATCGTCAGGCGGTCATGTTGCAGGGGCGCGGCTCGGTCAACACCGCTCACCAGGGTGCCGCTGGCGGCAACATTGTGTGCCCACTGCACCGCTGGACTTACAGCGCCACCGGTCCAATGCCCGCCGGGACATTACTCGGCGCGCCACACTTTGCGCGCCACCCCTGCCTCAACCTGAACAATTACAAGCTGCGCGAATGGAATGGGTTGCTCTTTGAGGACAATGGTCGAGACATTCAGGCCGATCTGACAGGTTTGGGTACGCAGGCTGATCTGGACTTCACCGGCTTTGTGCTCGACAAAGTCGAATTGCACCACTGCAACTACAACTGGAAGACTTTTATCGAAGTTTATCTGGAGGATTACCACGTTGGCCCGTTCCACCCAGGTCTGGGCGGCTTTGTGACTTGCGACAACCTGCGCTGGGAATTCAAGGAAAACTATTCGGTCCAAACGGTAGGCCTGGCGGCACAGGGTGGCCCGGCCGGCAGCCCGATTTATCAACGCTGGCAGGACGCATTGAATGCTTACCGCAAGGGCGAGCCAGCCAAATATGGCGCCATTTGGCTGACCTACTACCCGCACATCATGGTGGAGTGGTATCCGCATGTGCTGACCGTCTCGACGCTTTACCCGATGGGCGTAGGCCAAACCCTGAACATGGTTGAGTTCTATTACCCGGAAGAAATTCAGGCTTTTGAGCGTGAATTTGTCGAGGCCCAGCAAGCGGCCTACATGGAAACGTGTCTGGAGGACGACGAAATCGGGGAACGCATGGATGCCGGTCGTCGCGCCTTGTTTCAACGCGGGGACAACGAAGTCGGACCCTACCAAAGCCCCATGGAAGACGGTATGCAGCACTTTCATGACTGGTATAACCGCCAAATCCAGCTCTGACTCCGATGCAAGCTTTATGGATGATTCTGGGTTCATTTTTCTTCGCCACGATGGCCGTCGGCATAAAAGTCTCGTCGGCCAGTTTCAGCACCTTTGAGTTGGTGTTTTACCGCGGCGTGGTGAGCGTCATTTTCATGGGACTGGTGCTGCGCACGCGCGGTACCAGGCTGCGCACACCGGTTCCCATGATGCATGCCTGGCGCACCTTCATTGGCGTGCTTTCGCTCGGTTCGTGGTTTTATGCGATCGCGCATTTGCCACTGGCCACCGCCATGACGCTGAACTATATGAGCGGTGTCTGGGTAGCGGCCTTCATTGTGGGAGGGGCTGTGATGTACGGTCATGCCGAACGTCAGGGACCGTTGATGGCCACGGTATTGGCTGGGTTTGCCGGCGTCGTCATGATGTTGCGGCCCACGCTGGACCAACACCAACTTTTTGCCGGACTGATTGGACTGCTCTCCGGCATGGGTGCGGCACTGGCCTACATGCAGGTTATGGCATTGTCCAAAGTCGGTGAGCCCGAGGGCCGCACCGTGTTTTACTTTTCCGTTGGCTCCGCTATTGCCGGTGGCGCAGGCATGGTATTCACCGGCTTCACGCCCTGGGCTGCGGTGAGCTGGCAGGCGGCCGCCTGGCTGGTGCCCATTGGTGTTTTGGCGTCATTGGGCCAGTGGTGCATGACGCGTGCCTATAGCCGGGGCTCGACATTGTTGGTGGCCAATCTTCAGTACTCGGGTATTGTGTTTGCAGCTTTTTACAGCTTGCTGCTTTTCGGCGACCAAGTCCCGCTGATCGGCTGGGCTGGCATGTGCGTGATTGTGGTGAGCGGCCTGGCAGCCACCGCGTTGCGTGCACGTACCGTGCCTGATACTCCAGCAGAAGAACACTGAGCACGAAACTTCAAATCCGCCATCCACAAAGGAATCCCGCTTTATGTACACCACCCTGATTTCTGCGCCCCAGCTGCAGGCGCTGCTGGCAAGCGGCCAGCCTTGCATGGTTTTTGACTGCAGTTTTGAGCTGATGCAGCCCGACGAAGGCAACCTGCAATACCAGCAAGCGCACATCCCTGGCGCAGTGCGCGCCGACCTCGACCAACACCTGAGCGCGCCCAAAATGGCGCGTGACCCAGCATCCGGAGGCCGTCACCCGCTGCCATCGCGTGAAGCCTTTGCGGCATGGCTTGGCAGTGTCGGCTTTAGCAACACCATGCAGGCCGTGGTATACGACCGCCAGGGTGCCAATTACTGCGGGCGTCTGTGGTGGATGCTCAAATGGGTGGGCCATGAAATGGTGGCGCTACTTGACGGTGGCCTGCAGGCATGGCTGAGTAGCGGTGGCGACGTGCAGAGCGCACTGCCGGCGGACCACAGCAAGCCGACAGCTGCTACCAATTTCGCTCTACACGCGGCCAAAACCAGGCTTGTCAGCACCGAAACAATCGCCAACCAATTGGGTCGACCTCAGCAAAACATCATCGACGCGCGCGGCGTACCCCGCTTCAGGGGCGAGGTGGAACCGTTGGACCCGGTGGCCGGGCATATCCCCGGCGCTTTGAATCGTCCGTTCAATCTCAATCTGGACGCGCAAGGCAAATTCAAGCCTGCCGACCAGCTCAGAGCCGAGTTTGAAGCGCTGCTGAAGGGTCGCGACCCCACCACCGTGGTACACCACTGCGGCAGTGGCGTCAGCGCCGTGCCCAACATCGTTGCCATGGAGATTGCGGGTTTGGGCCGAACCGCCTTGTATGCCGGCAGCTGGAGCGAGTGGTGCAGCGACCCGGCGCGTCCGGTCGCCAGGTCATAGAGCCAGCAGTTTCTGAACCCCCAGTCCCACTCATTCGCTGCCAAATTTGGTGTCGAAACGAATGCCGATTTTTTGCAGCAAAGGCGTTGGAAGCAAGCCACCGGCGCAAACAATGACAGCGTCATTGCGGTACTTCTGCGTGTTGCCTTCAAATTCGATTTCAACCTGATCATCCTCAATCAGCTGCACTTTTGAGTTCAACATGACGCGCATGCGCCCGGCTTTTTGTTGTTGCTCCAGCAGCATCCTGTTTTTTTGCTTGACGCGGGAAAACGCTGCGCTGCGATAGGACAGAATGACATCGGTATCGGCTTGCTCGGACAGTGCAATGGCGGCTTCCAGCGCACTGTCACCGCCGCCGACCACCAGCACTGCCTGCCCCTGAAATTGCGCCGGGTCAACCAGCCGGTACATCACTTTGGGCGACTCCTCACCCGGCACATCAAGCTTGCGCGGCGTACCCCGGCGCCCCATTGAAAGCAACACAGTTCGCGTTGTATAGCTGCCCTTATTGGTGGTTACCACGAATGAATCAGCCAACTTTTCGATCGCTTCCATGCGCTCACGAAAAGTGACGTTCAAACCCGTCTTTTTGAGCACATCCAACCAGAACTCCAGCAGCTTTTCTTTTTGCACCTCGGCAAATTTCACCTTACCTATGATGGCCAGATCCACCGGGGCCGTCATCGCAATTTTTTGCCTCGGATAGTGGTACACCGAACCACCCAGCGAATCCTCTTGCTCCACAATCTTGTAGCGTAACTTGTGTTCGATAGCCGACAAACCGGCCGATATTCCGGCGGGTCCGCAGCCAACAATCAGCACATCAAAATCGGCGCTACTTCCGGTCTTTTTTTTGCGAATGGAGTCCATCGCCTGGCGCCCCTGTTCAGCCGCCTTGCGGATCAGGCCCATGCCACCCAATTCGCCAGCAATGTAAATGCCGGGTACATTGGTCTCAAAATTGGAACCTATATTGGGGATGTCAATGCCCCTCTTCTCGGTGCCGAAGACCAGCTTGATCGCCTGCACCGGGCAGGCTGCCAGACAGGCTCCGTGACCAATACAGTGGGCGGCGTTGATGAGAACCATCTTGCCTTTGACAACGCCGAGTGCATGCTCGGGGCAAGACTTGACGCAGGCACCGGAACCCATGCAGCGCGCCAGATCGACCACCGGATGAAGTGACGGAGGTTCGGCCAGTCCACTTTCAATCGACTCCTGCAACTGGGCTAAGTGGGCGGTAGTGATGCGTCGTTGGCGTCTAAGGTAAAGGGCCAATATGCCAGCGATGACGGCTACATAAAGATAGAGGTAATTCATGGACCTTAAAAACAAGTCAGTCAATATCAGCAAAGGACAATTCGCCTACCAGATCGGCACCTTACACCGATTTACTGCTTGACAATGTCCTTAATTTCAATCTTCAAGCCGTTGGCACCGACCGTTACCGGCGCTGACTGGCCCGCGAGATCACCTTTTTCAGGAATGGCATTGCCACTCTTGCTGATCCGCGCACCTACCGTGACGCGCCCGGCTTTTGACAGGTTTGCCGCCGGTGACATCGCCATGCTGTCGTCCAGATTGAAGGCAATGGGCAAGTCTTTTACCTGTTTACGCAAAATGGCCAAGGGCATGCGCGAACCTTCCGCAGCGCGTGCGAAGATGAAAACAGTATCTTCCGGTTTCGCCTCGCGGCTCAACGCTGCAGCCAGCGTTACCGTCCCCTGTATGCTGCCATTGGGTGCCGGTGTCTTTGCCGCACCGGCTGGGGCAACGACAACCGGGGTAACAGCGGCAGCGCTTGAACTGGCTGGTGGAGCACTGGCCGGCAAGCCGGCCAATTTGCGTGCCTCGGCCAGGGCGCCCTGAATCTGTTGCACAAACAGATTGTCAGAGCCGCCGAATTCAACTACCTGTTCCCAAAGCTTGACCGCGCCACGATAGTCCTTGCGATCAAACGCGTCGGTGCCGGCCATTGCCAGTGCCTTGACGTTGCGCGGATCAATCTTGAGTGCACGGTTGATCAGTTTCATCGGCTCGCCGGCCAGCACGCGATTGTTTTTGACCGCCAAGGCGTCTGCATAATCAACCATCAGACCAGAGTCGTTTTTGCTCAAGTCCAGGGCGTTGGCGTAGGCATCCACCGCTTCCGTACTGCGGCCCAACACGCCGTATGAGCGCGCCAGCATGGCCCAGCCGGCGGCATCGCCCGGGTTGTCTTTCAAACGAGCCGCCAGTTTGTCCATCATGGCGCCCATTTGCTCCGAGTTGGTGGCGTGCGGCGCCGCCACCGCTGCCGCCGCGTCGGGCACGCGGGCCTCGTCGCCAGCGCTGTTCACTGGCTCAGCCGTGCGTGTCAGTATGTAGCCGATCGTCGCAACCGCCAATATCACCGCAGCCAATCCAGCCATCAGTCGAATCGGCGGACGGCGGCGCGCTGGCAATGTCTGCGCTCCAGCGTCAGGTGAAGAAGTAGAAACAACTGCGGTCGGCGGCACCACCTGTGCATCGTCTGCGCTTAGCACGCGGTCGAGGATTTTGCGCTCGATCTGCGTCTTGCTTTCTTCGTACTGTTCTGGCGTCAACGCTCCCCCATCACGCAATTGGACTAGTTGTAAAAGTTGATTTTTGAGGACGGAAATATCTTGATCCATGAGGAATTTAATTGATGTTTAGGGGTTTGAAATTTTGCTGCCGAGGTCCGCGTTAAGCTCGCCCGCCTCAGGTTCGAATTGGTCATCCGACATCCGGCTGCGACGGCGCAATACGCCGTACAAACTGCCCAGGCCGAGCAACAGCAGGACCGGTGGTCCGAACCACAATAGTGCGGTAGTCCCTTTTACCGGTGGACGGTACAGAACAAAGTCACCGTAACGGGCGGTCATGTAATCAATGATTTGCCGATCGCTTGCGCCTGTTACCAACATCGCGCGGACCTGCCTGCGCAGATCAACTGCCAAATCGGCATGCGAGTCGGCAATGCTCTGGTTCTGGCACACCAGGCAACGAAGTTCAGCGGTGATCGCCAACATGCGCGCCTCAAGTACCGGATCATCGGCAGCAGGCGCAGCTTCATTGGCTTGTGCCAACGCAGCCAGACAGGTCACGATAAGGGTCAACATAAACTTAGTCATTGCGCATCCTGATCAGCGGCTCTTTAAATCCGGCTATGCCGTTCAACCAGCCCAACCTCATGCCAGCGTTCCGGCTACCAGCACTTCCTGTGCCTTGGCAACGGTCGACTTGCGGCTGCGGTAGCGTCTGTCGGACACAGCAAGAACGCCGCCCCGCGCCATCAAGAGGCAACCACCCCAGATCCAGTCGACGAACGGTTTGATATAAATGCGCACGATCCATGCGTTGCTGCCGTCAACCTGCTCCCCCAACGATACATAGAGATCGCGGACCAGACCTGGATGGATGGATGCCTCGGTCATCGGATTTTGTTGCACCCGGTAAATACGCTTTTCGGGTCGCATATCCGCCACCACAACACCTTTGCGGGTGACTTCGATCTGCCCCTGCACGGCATGGTAGTTGGGTCCTTCCAGTTCCTGCGTGCCCTTGAAAGTGAAAACAAACTCATTGACCGTGGTGCTATCACCCATGTTCATCTTCACGTCGCGCTCGACTTCATAGCTGCGTACCATGGTGACGCCCAGACAAAACGCGGCCACACCGAGATGGGCCAGCATCATGCCCACAGTTGCCCGCGGCAGTTGACGCAGCCGACCAAAAGCATCGCCCCAGGCGGCGTGCGCCAGCTTGATGCGCTCCAGTAAGTCAGCGCCGACAGAGGCAACAATCCAGAACGCCATAAGGAAACCCAGGCCTCTGGCCAGCGTAAGGTTGCCAGCCAGCCAACCGGCAAAGACGGTTGCCAGAACGGCAACCACCAGAGCCCAGCGCAAACGCCGGATCAAATCGGGTACTTCCGCCGCTTTCCAGCGCATCATTGGACCGACACCCATCAAGAAAACTGCCGGCGCCATCAACGGAACGAAGACGGTGTCGAAATACGGCGGGCCGACCGATATCTTGCCCAGGCCCAATGCATCAAGCAGCAGCGGATACAAGGTGCCCAGCAGCACCGCAGCCGCAGCCACCATCAGCATCACGTTGTTGCCGAGCAGTGCCGCCTCTTTGGACAGCATGTTGAAACGCGTACCCAGTCCAACTTTCGGTGCCCGCCAGGCATACAAAGCGAGGGAGCAGCCAATCACCAGACTCAGAAAAACCAGGATGAACAAACCGCGCTTCGGATCGGTGGCAAACGCATGCACCGACGACAGCACACCAGAACGGACCAGGAAAGTACCCAACAAAGACAACGAAAAAGCAAGAATCGCCAGCAGTACGGTCCAGGATTTGAAGCCGCCCCGCTTCTCGGTTACCGCCAGCGAATGGATCAACGCCGTGCCCACCAGCCAGGGCATGAACGAGGCATTTTCCACCGGGTCCCAAAACCACCAACCACCCCAACCCAGTTCGTAGTACGCCCAGGAACTGCCCAGCGCGATGCCAACGGTCAGGAAAGCCCATGCCACTGTGGTCCAGGGACGTGTCCAGCGCGCCCAAGTGGCATCCAGGTTACCTCCAATCAGCGCTGCCAGGGCAAACGCGAACGCCACAGAAAACCCGACGTAGCCCATGTAAAGCAGCGGTGGATGCGTCACCATTCCAGGGTCCTGTAGCAGCGGATTCAGGTCGCGACCATCTGCTGCAGCCGGGAACAGTCGATCAAACGGACTGGAAGTGAGCAGCATGAAAAGTAGAAAGCCGACACTGATCAAGCCCATCACCGACAAAATACGCGCCAATACAGCCTCTGGCAAATGACGACTGAAGAGCGCCACTGCCACCATCCAGACACACAACATGGTGACCCACAACAGCAACGAGCCTTCGTGACCACCCCAGACACCGGCAACCCGGTACTGCAAAGGCAGCGCCGAGTTCGAGTTCGAAGCGACATACAACACCGAGAAGTCATTGCGGATAAACGACGCCATCAGACAGGCAAAAGCGATGGCAACCAGCACAAACAACAGGTAGACGGCCGGGCGCGCCAACGCCATCAAATCCTGGCGTCCACGTGCCGCACCAACCAGCGGTACAGTCCCCAAAACGAGCGCTACGCCAAACGCGAGCCAAAGGGCAAAATGCCCGATTTCAGGAATCATCTACTCATCTCCATCACAAAGGTTAAGGTTAACATTTCAAGGTCATTTTTGTTCGTCTGGCATGCAATGACCTCAGCATCCCGAAGGATGCCGGCAAACAGTCAATGGACGAGGTTGGGCACGGCTATGCGTGCCAGATCAGCTCCTGATTTTCTTCCAGGTTTGTGTCATGTGACACTGTTCGCAGCGAGGCCCGAATTTACCTTCGTGCACGTCATTGCTGCGGTGGCAAGCGTAACAGTTGGTTCCCAACGGCGCAGCATTTTTGCCAACCGGCGCTGGTTCACGATGGCAACTGGCACAGACCACGGTGCGATGTGCACCATCCAGACGGTAGTGGGTACGCGTGTCATGATCAAAATCCCATAGTGGCCAACCACGCGTGTTGTGGCAGGTCTCGCAGCGCGCGCCGTACACCTTCTTGTGCTTGTCGTCCTTCACATGACAGCCGACACAATCACGCCGCGCGTCCCTGAAGCGTGACGTCTCGTGACAACTCTTGCAAGTGGCCAACACGTGACGACCGGTCAATGCATAGCGGGTGCGGTTGTGGTCAAAACGCTCAACCTTCCAGTTGATATCGGTATGGCAACTCTCGCACTTGGGTCCAACCTGCCCTTCATGCTTGTCGTCCTTCTTGT
>JANXLW010000297.1 GCA_025354965.1 Betaproteobacteria bacterium | reverse complement strand
CAAGTGCCGAATCAAAAAAATTGGCGGTCTTCCCCGAAATGCTACTGTTTTGAGAGCGTGAAACCTTTGATGTTGAACACCCGCAGCGTCATGTTATGCCACGGCGTGACTACACCATTGACCCGTGCCGGCGGTGGCGGGCTTGTGCCCGACCACTGCAGCACCAGTCCACCGGGGGGCAAACTGAACCCGCTTTGCAGGTCCAGATGCAACTGGCCGCGCGCCAGTCGCAGTCGGTAACCCAGTGGGCCGTAGGACGTGCGCAAACCCGCCACGGCCACACCGCGCCCCCGCAACCACGCAACCGGGATTCCTGCCGCCAGCACCAGCGCCTGATCGTGTTCGCGCTCGTAGGCGAACAGGTCCAGCGCCGATCGAATGTAGTCACTGGAGACCCAGGCGTGCGGCATGTCACCAACAAACCGCGGCTGGCGCACATCGCGCCCGACCACTTCGGCCCACTGGTTCCAACCTTGCGGGCGCTGGTCGGCAAAGAAAAACCTCAACAAATCCTGCGCACGTGCGCCCCAGCCCAGACGCACAAACGAGCCCACGGTGCGCAGCTCATACGGCGTGTAGTCGTCCCAGTCGCGCTGGCCGTCGCGTCGCGCCACGAACTCGCTCCAGTAGCGCTCGAACGTGCCGTGCAAGAGCTTCGGATCCAGACGCGACTGCTCACCGGCCGGGGACAGCGCCACGGTACTGGAGGTCGCGTCAAAGTCGCCTAATTCAGCCGCGCCGCCAAGGTAGTCAATGCCGTGCTGCTTCGCAGTAAGCGCCAGCGATTGGTGCAGCTCGCGCTGGAATTCATCGCGCTGCACCGCGATACGTTGGGCCGCCTCGGTGTGGCCTAACACGGTGGCGATGGTGGCTGCGTCCTTGAAGCCGCGCAGCGCCCAGAAGTTATCCCAGTAGGAATGCATGGGCTTGGCTGAATAGCCTTCGTGGCTGATGGACGCCGGCATCATGCCCCAGAACGCTTGCGTCTCGCCCGATCGGTTTTGCGGCCGGCGTTCGCTCTGACGCAGCGCCTCCAGGAAATTCACGGCGCGCTCCACGTGCGGCCACAGGCGCTCCAACTGCGCCCGGTCATGCGTGTAACGGTACAGCTCGGCAACGGCAAAGATCAACTGGCCGTGGCTGTCGTTCTCGGGCACCGGATCGGCGCCGCGCTTGTCCACACAGCACGGCACTTTGCCGCTGGCGAACTGGTAAGGCGCAAACCACTGCACAAAGTCACTGGCCACACGGTCCTGCCCCAGGCGCAGCAGGCCTTCTTCCATCATGGCGCCATCGCGAATCCAGGAACGTGCATAGGACCGCGTCCCGGGTTGCAGCGCGGGACCATCACGCGACATCAGTATGTGCGCCAGTGATGAGCGCAGCGTGGCCACGATGTGCTGCCCGGCACTGGGCACTTGCAGCGTGACTTGATTGAGCTTGTTGCGCCAGGCGGCGGCCACCTGATTCTGCTGTTGCTGTGCCCAGCGGGCACTGTTGCCTGCATTGGGGGGAAGTTGCGCCGCGCCACCCAGAGGCATGAGCAGGTTGAAGGTCTTGCTTGCGCGCGGTGGCAGTTTGACCTCGTACACCAGCGCGCCGCTGGCGTAGCCAAAGGCGTCTTCCAGGCTTTGCGCCGCGTCGGAGCGGGCCTGGTCCACCTGGTCCAGAATGTGGCCGGTCTCGAAACGCGCAGCGACAAAAGCGTCTGGCGCCTCCAGCGGCCAGACGCGGCGCTGACCGTTGACCGACACCGCCTGGCCGTCCCACGCAATGCTTCGGATGCTGTGCACACCACCCGGCGTGTTGAGAAACTGCATGGGCGGGTTGACCTGGAACGGGCGCAGTGCGAGCACCAGTTTGAACGCCTGAGTCTTGCGTCCATGGTTGGTCAGCTTGTAGCGGCCCAGCAGTTGCACCTGCTGCGGGTCGCCAGCGCCAACCGCCGTCACGTCCAGCGAAAGATCGTGATGGCGCCAGTGCACGCTAGGTATCGGCAGGTAGCCGTCTTGCAAAGTTTGGCTGGCCTTGACTTGCGCCCAACTGACGCGGCCTGCCGCGCCTGGCCCGGTGATGAGGAAGGGCTCAATGGAAAAACCACTTTTGCCGACTTCAATGGCGCCGTCTTCGCCGATCAAACCGGAGTCGCTGCCGCCATCCACCCCCACCAGCGTCCAGTACGGTTGCTGGCCGGAAAAGCCGCGCGGGTACAGGCCCAGCGCTGAGTCTTTCGCTAGGGCCTGAAAAAACGCATTGGGGCTGGCGCCAAACGCCACGTCGCGCACTTCGACACCGGCCAGCGGGTGGGCTGCCGCCGGGGCATCGGTCAGCAGCAAACGCAGATAGCGGGTTTCGGATTCGGGCAGCAGCAGGTAGTGGTTCAGACCACGCGCTTCTTGTACCGAGCGCACCGTGCGCCAGTGCTGGCGGTCGTCCGAGAACTGCACGTCGTAGCGTGACGGCGTACGTCTATCGCCCTGGGGCGCCCAGTGCAACACGACACCGCCAAACTCGCGCACCTGGCCAAGGTCCACCAGCCATTGCCCGGCAAATGACGGTTCGGGTGGATCGACCGGCTCGGCGCTAAGCACCGGGCTCGGCGGTGCGTCGGTAACAACCGGCAAGGTGGTCAGGCGCAGCTCGTCAAAACACAGCGAGCCGCGTCCGCCTCCGGTGCCACTGGACACCACCAGTTCCATCGACGCGGTCTGGTGCAATTGCGTGTCCTTAATGGGGCCCCAGGCAAATTCAATGTGCCGCTTCTTGACGCGCCATGGCTGCCAGTCAGCGGGCGGTGTGTAGTCGCGGCGCCTGGCCCACCAGACGTTGTCACCACTGGCGTCCACCCACTTGAGTTCGAGGTTGTTGGCCGGTGCATCGCCGCGCACCTGCAAATCAAGACGGTAGTTCTGGGGAAACTCCAGCGGCATGGCGCGCCGCGCGAAGGCATAGCCCGAGACGCCCATGAAGTCGTAGTCCAGACACAGCGCCTTGCCTTGGGTGCCGTCAACTTGGCGCAACGTGGCTTTGACCTGATCGGAAGCACTGGCGCTCCAGGGTGTGATGTCTTCGAAGTTGTCGAGCACGTGCGTGGCATCTGGCTGCGCCAGCGCAGGCTGCACAAAACCTGTCAGCAGCAGCAAGGTACACGCCAGACTACGCCACACGCTCACTTCACACTGCCCATCAACAGGCCCTGGATGTAGTAGCGCTGCATCACCAAAAACAGCGCCAGCACCGGCAGCACGGTGACGACCGAGCCAGCCATCATCAACTCGTTGTCCTGCACGTGCTCGCGCGACAGCGCCGACAGCGCCACCGGCAGCGTGTGCAAGTCGCTGTCGGTGAGCACGATCAGCGGCCACATGAAATCATTCCAGCTGCCCAGGAAGGTAAAGATGGCCAGCGTCACCAGCACGGGCTTGAGCAGGGGCAGCACGATGCTGAAAAAAATGCGCGCTTCGCCGGCGCCGTCCACGCGGGCGGCCTCCAGCAAATCGTCCGGGATGGTGCGCGCGTACTGGCGCACCAGAAAAATGCCAAAGATGCTGGCCAGCCCAGGGATCAAAATGCCACCGTAAGTATTGACCAGGCCCATGTTTTTCAGCATCAAAAACAAGGGCATCATGGCCACTTGGCCCGGGATCACCAACGCCGCCAGCATGGCCTTGAAAATGGGCTCGCGCCCCGGGAACGGCAGCTTGGCAAACGCGTAGCCGGCCATCACGTTGAACAGCAATGAAATCAGGGTGACGGCACTGGCCAGCAGCGTGCTGTTGAAAAAGTAGAGCCCCATGCCAGCACGCTCAAACAACTCGCGGTAGTTTGCCAGCGTGGCATGCGCTGGCAAGAGCGGTGGCGGAAAAGTGCTGGCCTCGCCGGCCGACATGAAAGACACCGACAGCATCCACAACAGCGGCGCCAGGCTGACGGCAGCAATGCCGATAAGCAAGCCGTTGACAACTGCACTGGCGACTGGCTGCTTCATATCGCCCCTTTGCGCCGGGCAAACCACAACAGGCCATGCGTCAGAACCAGCATCATGGCAAACAGCACAAAGGCCACCGACGAGGCAAAGCCCAGGTTCCACCACTTGAAGCCTTCGTCGTACATCAGGTACAGCACGCTGTAAGTGCTTTGCAGCGGACCACCCTGCGTCATCACATAGGGCTCGGCAAACATCTGGAAGTAGCCCGCCATGGTCATGATGCTGACCATCAGCAGAGTCGGCCCGAGCATGGGCAAGGTGATGTGCCAGAACTGCTGCACCACCCTGGCGCCGTCAATGCGCGCCGCCTCGTACAGGTCTTCCGGAACGCTTTGCAGGGACGCGAGAAAGATGATCATGTTGTAGCCGAAGTTCTTCCACACGGCGAACAGGATGATGGTGGGCATGGACCAGTGCGGGTCGCCCAACCAGTCGATGGGATCCAGGCCCAGCCCACCCAGCCCGTAGTTCAACAGTCCGTAGCGCACGTGAAAAAGATAGCGCCAGATCACCGCCACCGCCACCACGGTGGTGACCACCGGCGCAAACAGCGCCGTGCGGAAAAACGGCTTGAGTCGCGCCAGTTTGGAGTGCAGCAACAAGGCACTGGTCAGCGAGGCCACGATGGACAGGGGCACGCCCACCACCACAAAATACGCGGTGTTGCCGAGCGCCTGCCAGAACAGCGGCTTTTGCAGCAAGGCGACGTAGTTGTCCAGCGCCACAAAGCGCAGGTTGCGCAAATCGGCCAGCGCGTACAGGTCAAAGTCGGTCACGCTCAAAGCCAGTGCCGCCACCACCGGCAGCACAAAGAACGCCGCGATGGCCAGCAACGCCGGACCGACGAAGCCCCACGCGGCGTAATGGATTGGCAGGCGCATTTTCATGGTTTGGCTACTGTGTGCAACAGCATCCAGCGGCGTTTTTCCAGCATGCCGTCGACGCGGGCGTCAAGTTCCTGCACCGCCTCATCGACGCTGAGCTTGCCGTGCACCACCTGGGCCGCGATCAGCTGCATCTCATTGGCAATGCGTTCCCACTCGGGCACCTTGGGTGACGGTTTGGCTAACTCCAGTTGGGCCCGAAACGCCTGGGCGTAGACGTCCTCGGACAGCGCCGGCGTTGCCCACACGGAGCGACGCGGCGGCAAGTTGCCGGTGAGCGCATGAAAGCGTTCCTGAACTGCGGGGCTGGAGAGATATTCGACCAGGGCCCAAGCCTGCTGCTTGTGCTTGGACGCCTTGAACAACACCAGACTGGAGCCGCCGGCGGTGGAGGCACCCGGACCCTGCGGCCCCGGCATGGGCGCGGTTATCCAACTGTTCTGCTGCTCGGGCGGCAAGCGGCGTTTGAACTCGCCGATGTTCCAAGGGCCCGAGATATAGAAAGAAAAATAGCCACGACCAAACTCCGTGTACAAATTCGCAATCTGGTTGTTGGCCATGGCCGGCGCCCAGCCCTGCTCGAACATCTCGTGGTAAAAGCCTAACGCATTTCGAAAGTCGACGCTTCTGAAGTTGCCCCAGCGGCCACCTTCGCGCAGCAGTGGCGCCGCCTGCTGCAACCCCAGCACCAGCAGCGGCTCGAACTCGTTTACCGGCAACAGCACGGCATAGCGCTGCGCGCCCACCTGGGTCTTGATGGCGATCAGCATGCGGCGCCATTCATCCCAGTTCCTGGGTGGCGCATTGAAGCCGGCCTGCGCCAGCAAATCCTTGCGGTAAAACAGCAGCCGCGTGTCCACGTACCAGGGCACGCCAAACACGGTTCCGTCGATGACGTTGGTATCCCAGATGCCGGGGAAATAATCGGTCTGGGCGATCACGCTGGAGGCCGCAATGCGCGGCGCCAGTGGCTCCAGTGCGCCCAGCGCGCTCATCTCCGGAATCCAGGTATTACCCAGTTGCGCCACGTCGGGCGTGGCGTCTCCGGCAAACGCGGTCAACAGTTTTTCATGCGCAGCGGTCCAGGGCAATTGCTGCACCACGACCTTGGTGCCCGGATGGATGCGCTCGAACTCGGGCAGCAACTCGGTCACCACTTCGCCCTCGCGCCCCATGGCCCAGAAGGTGACGGTCTCCTGCTTCGGTGCACACGCCGCAAGCGTCAGCAACAACACCAGACCCACAACTGGTAGCCATCCCGTCATGCCGTCATTGCGGGTGTTCATGGACTCGCTGCCAGCCAGCCACCGCTAAATCCGGCACTTGTCAGGGCGCGCCTCAGATGCGCGTTCTTGCGCATGGTACGCCAGACAAAGTCGCTGCGGTAGTTCTCGATCATGGCGATGATCGGGCCCTGGTCAATGCCCAGATAGTCGGTATCGACCCAGCCGAAACCGCTCACCACACGACCGTTACTCAACACGACATTGGTACTGACAAAGCTCGGGTTGAAGGCGTCCAGAAAACCGTACCTGGAATAGATCACGGCGCCGTATTTTTGGTTCATTTCCTGCACTGCCGGGATCACCAGTTCGGGCGCAAAGGCCAGCGATGACGCCGCTGCGGTGGGCGCAATGGTACCGTCGTCAAACGGGTTGGGCGGACCAACACCGCGCGAGAAATAGTCCTTGAACTGCCTCGTCTGGCCGGCAAAGTCTGCCGCCTTGACGTCGCCGGGACCATCGCTGGCGGTGATACCCCAGACGTTATCGCCATAGCCGTTCCAGCGCATCGGGTTGGCGATGGCGTAGGCGCGCTGCGCGTAAGTGGCACGGCGACTGTTCTCGAAATAGTCGATGCCCCTGGCCTTGATGTAGGCATCCTGGATACCTTTGAAGTCGATCCACACGTGCGTGTACTGGTGCACAAACATGGCCTGAAAACTCAGGTAGTCGTAGCCCTGCGTGCGCGCCCAGCTGGCATCGAAGGTCGCGGTCAGGTCAGTCCAGGTCGCCGGGTCCAATGGTTGGGTGGGCGAGGCCAGACCCATCAGCACCACCAGCATGGATTCGTTGTAGCCAGCCCAATCCGCGTCAATGAAACCACTCTCGGGATGCCAGCCCATGCTGACGCGGGGCGGGTGATTCTGTTGCGCCCAGGCCCAGTCGACGCGACCGGCGATGGTGTCCACCGCGGCGCGAATTTCGGTCTCTTCGACGTCCGCTGCGTCGAAGTACGACTGGGCGAACAACAGCCCCGATAGCAACAGTGAAGTGTCCACCGTGGAGAGCTCGGTGGTGCCGAAGCGCTGGCCGGTGTTCAGATCCAGGAAGTGATAAAAAAAACCCTTGTAGCCGGTGTTGCCGATGGCCTCAGGGCCTTGCGCTGCATCGCGAAAAAAGCGCACGGTGGCCAGTGTGCGTGCGCGTGCCTGGGCCCTTGTGATGTAGCTGCGCTCAACACCGATCGGGTAGGCCGTCAGCGCAAAACCGACCGACGCAATGCTGGAAAAAGGCGGGTTTGGCCAGCGGTCCGGCACCAGGCCGTTGGCTGGGTTGGCGGTCTCCCAGAAAAAATCAAATGTGCGTTTTTCCAGATCGTCAAACAGCGCCGGCAGTAGCGGCGGGTTGGCGGTCATCGGTGGCGGTAGCAGACCCGGTGTGGTCGGTGGCTCCAGTCTTACAGAAAGCCCGCCACCCGAGCCGGAGCAGCCACCAACACTGCCACCAAGAAATCCGGCCAGCAGCAAAGCAAGCAGTGGCGCGGTGATCCGTTGTCGATATGAATGAGCTGTCATAAAGGAGAGGTGGAAAAAATGTTGCGGCCGGGGTTGCGCCCGGCACTTGCCACAACAGTAATCTTGGCCGCAACCGCGACATGGCACCGCCAAATTTGCACGGTGCCATACGCCAGCAATTTTGCCGCTGCTTCACGGAGGCCGGAAAACAGCGGACTTTTAGCACTTTGCGTTGTCTTAAAAGACGTACTTGGTGGACAACTTGACGGTGCGCATGGGACCGGAAATGCCACCAGGTACACCCAGATGGGCGTTGTCCCCACCCACCCAGTTCTGTGGATTGCCCGGGCCGCCGCCCCAGTCGTCGTAGTTACCGTAGTTGACGGTGTTAAACAGGTTGATGACGTCCATCCGGAAAGCGAACTTGCCGATGCCCATCTTCACGTCCTTGCTGACACCAACGTCCAACTGGCGGAAGGGACCACCATCACCTTTGACAGAGACGCATTGATCCCAACCCGCGCCGCAATTCGTAATGCGATAAGGCAAGCCCGAACCCAAAGTCAGTTTGCCAGAAAGCATCACGCCCCAGGGTAACAAGCCGTCAGCCACCCCGTTGGCCACAATGCGATGGCGTTCCACATCCTTGGAGGGATTCCAGCCTGATGTCGAACGGCCATAAGTCCAGTTAAATATATCGTTGGTCCATTCCTTGTTGGTGGTCTGCCCATCGCTGTAGGTGTAGGTTACACCGAAGCCCCAACCCGAACTGCGGGTATAGGGCTTGTCGGCTTTCAGGTAAACCGTTTGTGTCTTGGCCTGCGAAATAAAGTCGCCCAGGATCAGCGTGCCATAGCCGTTCGGACCACCCCACAGCGGGTCGATCGGGCTCTGGTGGGCCCAACCACCGTTGGCGTCGCGATTGCCACCAAACCAGTTGAACTGATTCTTGGCGTGCGAATAGGTGGCGCCGACTTCGGTATTCCAGGCGCCCACCGCCTGGCGCAAACCGCCGCTCAACTGATCAGAATACGGCATCGTGAAGTCATTGCGGATCAACCAGATTTCACCGCCCGGCACGGCATTTTTTTGCAACTCGTCGATGGCATGGTTGGCCATGGTGCGGTCGTAGGATCGACCTATGCCAGCGAACACCACCGACTGTTTGTCACCCTTGAGGTCATACGAGAAGCCCAGTCGCGGTGCCAGCGCGCCCATGAAGGGCTTGCGACTGGAACCGGTGCTGATGTAGTCGTCAATGTTGACACCGCCCTTGGCCAGCGACGTTCGGTAGGTCTGCCCGGCCGGGGGTGTGATGCCGTAGCGTGGAACGTCCACCGCATTGATGGCGGCAACACGGTCGGCTGGTGTGACGTAGTCGTTGTTGAGCATGTTGTCCTCGTAATCCCAGCGCACGCCAAGATTCAACTCCAACTGTTTTGACACGCTCCAGTCGTCCTGCAAATAGATGCCAAACTGATTGTCCTTATAGCTTACCGGCACCGCTGGCAGTGCCGCGTCCTTCAGGAAATACGCAGCCGCCGGGTCCCCGGGGAACAGACCGGTGAGGGGCAGACCGGTGGTGTTACTGATCAGCTCTTGCAGGATGTCAACTCCGCGCGCTGTCCCCGACAAGTTGAACTCGGCCATCTTGAGCTTGGCACCGCTCTTGAAGGTGTGTTCTGCCTTGCCGGTATAGGTCAGGTCATCCTGCAACAACAGACCCTTTTGTTGGCGGAATTGTGCATCGGGCGAACCACCAGCCCACAAAAACTCACGTTTGTCGGTGATTGAATTGGTGGGCGATATGAAGTATTTGATCTCAGGAGCGTTGCTTGCCGAATGCGGGTTCCATGTGAAGTCTTCGTAGCCGACGCGGGCTTCATTGAAAAAATTATTCCCGGTCCACTCGTGCTTGACGTCAAAGCGTGTTTCATCGTTGGCGCGGTTCTTGTCATTGCCAGGTGCACTCAGGCGCGTATCTTCTGCCACCAGGTCGCTCTCACGTCGAATCCGGGTGCTGATTTCCAGTCGTGAATCGGGTGATAGCTGCAGATCCACTTTGCCGAACAGCAGATTCTCCTTGAAGGTCTGGTTGTGCGAACCCTGCATGCCGATAAAAGAAGGTACCAGTCCGGCGTTGGGCAACAAAGCAGCCACCGAGGCCAAGCCGACGTTGCGCGGCGAACCGTTGTCCTTGCCCTCGTACGAGAAGAAGTAATGCGCCACGTCTTGCTTGATCGGCCCGCCCAGGCTGAAGCCATACTGATCCTGGCTAAAGGTAGCGCGGTCCGATCCGTTGGCTTGATTCTGTTGCTCAAAAGGAGAGTAAGCAGTGAGGTTGTTGCCGGTGTGATCCCAGAACACCTCGCCGTGCAACTCGTTGCCACCCGACTTGGTGACCGCGGTAATGGCGGCGCTGCTGACCTGATCGAACTCGGCCTTGTAGTTCTGTGAAATGACCTTGTATTCAGCAATGGCGGATTGCGGGAACGGGTTGCCGCGCGATGAGTCCAGACCGGAGATGCCGCCGCGCAGGATGTCATTTTTCTGACTGACACCGTCAATGAAGACGTTGACGTTGTCCTGATTTTGAGCGCCGCCTTGCAGCTTTACGTAGCCGGTAGCGGGGTCCACGCTGAAGCGCACACCTGGCGCCAGATCGGCAAAAGCCAGGAAGTTGCGCGTGACCTGAGGCAGGTTCTCGATCTGCTGGCGTGACACACTGGTGCCAACTTCGGAGCTCTTCACATCCTTGCGCTGAAGGGAGCCGACAACCTGCACCCGGTCCAGCGTGGCCGAGCCCGCCGCACCCGACAGGGCCAAGTCAACCGAAGCAGTTTCACCCACTTGCACCGTCACCTCTTGCGCGGCTTCTTTGGAGCCCACCACGCTGAGGTCATAGCTTCCAGGTGCCAGACCAATCAGCACATAGCTCCCATCGCCCTGGGTGGTGGCTTTGTAGGTGGCACCGGTCGCCTTGTTGGTGGCGATGATTTGCACCGGCGTCTTGGCGGGGGCACCACTTTGCGTGATCTGCCCGCGGATGGTGGCGCTGCTCAACTGAGCCAGCGCCGGCAGCGCCAGCAAGGCACCGCCGGTGATCAAACCGGCGATGATTGTTTTGCTGAACCGGTGCATCTTTTGATGTTGTCTCACTATTTTTCTCCTGTTGAAATTACGATAAATTTGCTCTTGTCGAACCCACCAATGCCAGCGCTTCCGGCGGTCGTCCACTGGAGCTTCGCAGCACCAGTTCGCAGCGCAGCGTCTGTTGCGCTACCAACACGCGCTCGGGATGCGCGATTCCCATGGCGAGGCGCTCCAGTGCCATGGATCCCAATTCGGCGATGCGCACGCGCACCGTGGTCAAAGGGGGTGAGACAAAACGCGCCATGGGAATATCGTCATAGCCGACCAGTGCAATCTCCTGCGGCACCTGGACACCGGCTTCATTCAGGGCGAACAGACAGCCAATGGCCATCATGTCGTTGGCCGCGAACACGGCAGTGGGGCGCGCCGCAAGCGCCAGAATCTGGTTGCCGGTGCGCCAGCCGGAGTCCTCCGAGAAGTCACCCTGCAAAATGAGCTCTTCCGCGGCCGGCACCAATTGGGCCATGGCATCGCGGTAGCCGCGCAGCCGCTCCTGTGCTTCATAGTTATGCTCGGGGCCGGCAATCAGCGCAATGCGGCTGTGGCCGCGCGCTACCAGATGACGCATCATGGCCAGCGCACCACCATAGTTGTCAACGCTAAAAGACGGCAGGCCACCACCTTTGACCCGGCTGTTCATGAGCACGACCGGCACATTGCGGGGCAGATTGCTGGCCAGAAACTCGGCATCGGCGTGCGGCGACATCACCAGCAAACCATCGACCCTGCCATGCAGTGACTTCATGGCCGCAGCCAGCTCCGCCGCGTCGCCATGGATGCTGGACAGTAACAGGTGCAGCTTGTGCGCACGCGCCGCCTGGTCAATGCCTCGAATCAGTTCAGAGAAGAACTCGCCGTGCAGATCCGGCAACAAAGCGCCAATGGTCTGGGTACGGCGTGAAATCAGGCTGCGCGCAGCGCTGGAGGGGACAAAGTGCATGCCTTCTGCGATCTTCACGACCCGTTCCCGCGTCTTGTCCGTCACGCTGGACAAGCCGTTAAGCGCACGCGACACGGTCGCCACTGAGACTTTTGCCTCTCGTGCCACATCCTTGATAGTGACCGCCATTGTCTGACCTCGTTATATTTCGGCTATTCGGGACTACTTTTTGGGCTGCCAAACAACCCGTTATCCGCAAAATGTAAAGGTTTACATTTTTTCGGAATATACCCGTTTTCTGCCTTCGTGTAACGAAAAATTCACGATTTGCGGTTATTGCAACAGCTTCCGGCCAAAAAGCCATTAAGGCAACCCTGTCGCTTCCTGATCCGGCTGCCTTGCATCACCGCAACGCGCCAATAGCGCCGCAATAGCACCATGGTTTCTGCCTGGCATTGATCTTGCCAATCTTTGCCAAGACCACTAAATTTGCCGCATGAGCACCATGAATATTTCTTTGCCCAGCACCCTCAAGTCCTTTGTGGATGAGCAGGTGAGCCAGGGCACCTATGGCACCAGCAGCGAATACTTGCGCGGGTAATGGCCAGTCATGATATCGACGAGATCATTGCCTGCTACCTGAACGAGTCGGCTGAGTCGGCGGCCTACGGTTTTATTGATGCGCTGGAGGAGGCGTACACCCATATCAGCCGTCATCCTGCCACTGGGTCACCCCGCCCCCATGAGCTTGACTTGGCCGGCCAGCGCTTTTGGCCGCTCACACGCTATCCGCATCTTGTGTTTTATGTTGAACGCCCTGATCACATTGATGTTTGGCGGGTGTTACACGGCCAGCGCGACATTCCCGCCTGGATGGCAGACGGTGAAGGACTATGACTTTTGAGACGCAAAAATAGTAGAGTCGGTTACTGGAGCGGCTTGTGAAGCCACCCCTACTCACCCCGCCAGCAACGCCGCATTGCCGCCCGCCGCGGTGGTGTTGACGGTAATGGTCTGCTCGGCGCAAAAGCGATACAGGTAATGCGGGCCACCGGCCTTGGGGCCGGTGCCGGAGAGGCTTTCACCACCAAAAGGTTGCACGCCCACCACGGCGCCAATCTGGTTGCGGTTGATGTAAACGTTTCCGACATGGGCCGCGCGCGCCAGCGCTTGGGCTCTTGAATCGATGCGTGTCTGGATGCCGATGGTCAAGCCGTAACCCAGGGCATTGATCTGCTCGATCACCGCCTGAGGGTCACCCGACCAGCGCACGATGTGCAGCACCGGGCCGAAGATTTCCTGCTTCATGTCGGCAATTGTTTGAACCTCGAAGGCTTGTGGCGGGATCAGATTGGCAACTGGATTGCCGCGCTGCGCTCGCAATGACGCGTCATCCGGTTTCAGCAATGGCTTTGCCTCACTGTGCAAGCGCTGCAGATGCTGCTGAATGCCGTCCAAAGCCTCTGCGTCGATCACCGGGCCGATATCGGTCGCCAGATCCGACGGATCGCCAACCACCAGTTCTTTGGCGGCGCCTTGAATCATCTCGATGACGTGATCCGCAATCTCGGCCTGCACGCACAGCAGGCGCAAGGCCGAGCAGCGTTGACCGGCACTCCGGAAGGCCGACTGCATGACGGCGTCGCTCACCTGCTCGGGCAGGGCGGTGCTGTCTACCACCATGGCGTTGATGCCACCGGTTTCGGCAATCAAGGGCACGATGGGGCCGTCTTTGGCGGCCAGCGCACGGTGGATGATTTTGGCAACCGATGTCGAGCCGGTGAACACGACACCGGCCACTCCGGGTGCCGCCACCAGCGCGGCGCCAACGGTTTCGCCGGGACCGTGCAGTAACTGCAACGCACCCTCGGGCACACCGGCCTCGATCAGCAACCTCACCATTTCCAGCGCCACACCCGGGGTTTGCTCGGCCGGTTTGGCCAGCACCGTGTTGCCAGTGGCCAGGGCCGCTGCCACTTGCCCGGCAAAAATGGCCAGCGGAAAGTTCCACGGACTGATGCAGACCCAGGGGCCGCGCGCGATCAGGCGCAACTCGTTGGATTCTCCCGTGACGCCACGCGTCACTTCATCGCTCTGGCCTGGCATACTGATAGGCGCCATGATGCGCTGCGCTTCATTCGCGTAATAGCGCATGAAGTCAACCGCTTCACGCACCTCGGAGACCGCATCGCCCCAGGTCTTGAAAGCCTCCTTGACGAGCAAGGAACAGAATTTGGGCAGCTGGTCTTGCAGCGCATCGGCGGCGCGCTGCAGGATGGCGGCGCGCTCGGTGACCTCGGTTTTGCTCCACTGTTTAAAGCTATTGCGGCTTTTTTCCATTGCGCCAGGAACCAACCTGGTGTCGAACAAAGGCACCACCGGCACGACCACCGTTTTATAGGCGGCCAGCAGCGGCGCGCGCATGGGCTCAACTGTCAAGTCCAGCCCGGCGCTGTTTTTGCGCGCAGCGCCAAACAGTTCCAGCGGCAGGGGCAAGGACGACTCGGGCTCCAGGCGCAAAGGCGAGATCAGCAACTCGTGTGTGTCCACCGACTCGTCGGCCAGCTGATGCACAAAAGACGAGTTGGCACCGTTTTCCAGCAGGCGGCGCACCAGGTAAGCCAGCAAGTCTTTGTGGGCACCCACCGGGGCGTAGACACGGCAGGCAATCAACGGGTTTTTCAAAACTTCACGGTAAACGCCCTCGGCCATGCCGTGCAGGCGCTGCAACTCGAAAGGCGCACCGCTCTTGGCACCCATTTGCACGATGGCGGCGATGGTGCCCGCGTTGTGGGTGGCAAATTGCGGGTAGATCGCATCCGGCGCGGCGAGCAGCGCGCGGGCACAGGCCAGGTACGAGATATCGGTGTGGTGCTTGTGGGTGAACACCGGGTAGGCCGGCAAGCCCATCTCCTGCGCACGCTTGATTTCGGCGTCCCAGTAGGCGCCCTTGACCAGGCGGCACATCAGGCGAACCTTGTACTGGCGCGCCAGGGCGGTTACGTGCTCGATCAGCTCCAGCGAACGGGTCTGGTAGGTCTGCAGCGCCAGGCCAAAGCCAGCCCACTGCGGGCAATGCTGCGCCACCTGTTTGACGAGCGCCTCGAACACCTCCAGCGACAACTCCAGCCGGTCTACTTCTTCGGAATCAATGGTCAGGTTGATGTTGGCACGCGCCGCCTGCTGGCACAAGCCCCAGACACGTGGCACCAGCTCCGCCAGCACCCGCTGCTGTTGCGCATCTTCATAGCGCGGATGCAGCGCACTGAGTTTGATGGAGATACCGTCATTCGGCTCGCAAGCCCCGCTTTTGTCAGTGCTGGCAGCAATAGACTCAATGGCGTTCTGGTAGCTGGCCAAATACGCCAGCGCGTCGGCATCGGTACGTGCCCCCTCGCCCAGCATGTCGTAGCTGTAGCGCAGATTTTTGATTTTTTTCCTGGCGCTGGCGGCTTCATGCATCGCCTCGGCAATGGTCTGCCCCAGCACAAACTGGCGCCCCAGCAACTGCACGGCGCGCAATGTGGCGGCCACCACCGAGCGAGCCCCCAGCTTGGCAAAGATGCCGGTCGGCGCTTCGCTGTCGGGCAGAAACTTCTTGCTCATCGCAATCGCCGTGCTGGACAGGCGCGCCATGGTCTTGTCGCCGGCACTGTGAAAGTCGGCCCGACCGAGTTGGTCGGCGGTGAGCGCGATGGCAGTCTCGGCATCCGGTACGCGCAGCAGCGCCTCTGCCAGGCGCATCAAGGCCAGCCCCTCTGCGCTGGAAATGGGGTATTCCTGCAGCAGGCTCTCAAGCGCCCAAAACGGTGGCGGGTTACTCCGCACGGCATGCACCCAGGGCGTGGCCACGCGGGCGGCAGCGGCCCAGTCCAGGGCGCGCCCCAGAGACCCCAGGTGAGCGGACACGACTTCAGCTTCGGGGCGATAAGAAATAGGCAAGCGCACGGCAATCTCCAGGCAATTGATACAGATCGCTATGGTTACTGTTTAATTGGTGAATTACTCACCAATTAAATGTGAATTTATAGTTATTTATTCACGCATCACGATTGGTTTGCATCAACTCCGTGGGTGTTCCTGCTTACTCAGGTCGCTCCAGCTTGGTCGATAACAGGATGGTCGAGAACGTATCGACCACACCCTTGACGGCTCGAATCCTGTCGATGACGGCGTCGAGTTCGTGCGTTGATTCGGTCGACAGCATGGCGCACAGATCGTAACGGCCGCTGACCGAATAGAGCTTTGTAATTTCGTGCCGCTTGGCCAATGCCCGCACCACCTCGGGCTCGTTTTTTGACTCCATCGAGATCAGCACCATGGCACGGATGCCGGGTGATGGCTGGGCGCGTGTAACGCCCACGGTATAGCCCGTAATCACACCGCCATCTTCCAAAGCCTTGAGGCGCAACTGAACGGTGCTGCGCGAGCAGCCAAGTGCTTTGGCCAGGCGCACCACCGGCAGGCGGGCGTTGACCTTGAGAAGCTCCAGGAGCTGGCGATCACGGGGATCCAGGGTGACAGACATGGGTTAATCCGGCAATTTGTACCAAAGGCGAGCATTGTGACTCAAATTGGCACGCAAGAACAGGCAATTTGCCTGTTTGTGCTGGCGGCACTCGTCTCTAAACTTGGCGTCAACCCCACCCGTTTGGAGAAATCAAATGCTGCAAAGAGTCGACTTCAACTCGCCAAAGAAACTGCTGACCCGCGAGGCGCTGGACGCTTACGACCCGGAATCGGAATCCTGGCAAAAGCAGTTTGCCCGCCGCTACACACACCACTGGGAACTGAGTGGTGTGCTGAACAAGATCGAGAACGTCAACGAGACCGTCTACAACAAGTTTGCCGTCTCCATCACCCCGTACATGGCCAAACTGATGGACCGCGACGACCCGAATTGCCCGATCCGCATGCAGTACATGCCGTCGCACCATGAAGAAACCAAACCGGGTTTTGCCACCTCGCTGGACCAGTTGGGCGAAGAAGGCGACACCATCCCCGGCACCAGCGTCGTGCACCGCTACCCGCGCCGCGTGCTGTTTCTGGTCTCCAATACCTGCGCCACACTGTGCCGCTTTTGCACCCGCAAGCGCATGGTCTCGCAAGCCGATGGCTCGGTCGCCAAGGACCAGATCGAAGCGTCCATTGATTACATCGCCGGCAACAAGAACATCGAGGACGTGCTGCTATCCGGTGGCGACCCCTTCACCTTCACCGACGAGCGGCTCGACTACATCCTGGGTGAGCTGCGCCGTCGTGCCCCACACGTGCGCTTCCTGCGCATTGGCTCGCGCATGGTGGTGCAGTTGCCGACCCGCGTCACACCGGAGCTGTGCGCCGTGCTGGAAAAACACCGGGTGCAGATGGTCAACATCCATATCGACCACCCGAAGGAAATCACGCCGCTGCTGCGCCAGCGCGTCAAGATGATCCAGAAGGCGGGCGTCATGATGGGCCTGCAGACAGTCTGTCTGAAGGGCATCAATGACAGTGTCGAGGTCATGCGCGAACTGTTCATGCAGACCATCGAAATGGGCGTGCGTCCCTACTACGTCTACTCTACCGACATGGTCGAAGGTGCGCACCATTTCATCGTGCCGCACCGTCGCATGCTGGAGCTGTACGAAGGCCTGCGCGGCTGGATCAGCGGCCCGGCGGTACCGACATTCATCGTTGACGGCATGGGCGGCCTGGGCAAGTTGCCGATCATCCCCAGCTATGTGCGCGAGGAGGCACTGGCGGATGGCAGCGGCACCACCATCAAGTGCCGCAACTACAAGGGCATGACGGTCGAGATGCCGGGCCTGGGCCAGGACTTCAGCCTGCCGACGCAAAGCAACTAACATCCGGAGCATGATGAAAAAAGGCTCACCTTTTGGGACGCATCGCGTGCTCGAACCTCTTGGCGTGCTGCCGCAGGGCGCCTGGAAAATCGACAACGCGATGGAAATTTTTGACAACGAAATTTTGATCGATGTCTCCAACCTCAACATCGACGCCGCCAGTTTTACGCAGATCAAAGCCGAGGCCAACGGCGATGAAGCCAAGGTTGCTGGCATCGTCCTGGGCATCGTGGCCCGGCGCGGCAAACACCACAATCCGGTGACCGGCTCCGGCGGCATGCTGATTGGCACCGTGCTGGAGATCGGCCCAGCCCTGGCTGACAAGATTGACCTGAAGGTTGGTGACAAGATTGCCACGCTGGTGTCGCTGTCGCTCACCCCCTTGCGCATCGACGAGATCAAAAAAATCCACCTGCACAAGGATCAGATCGAAATCAAAGGTCGTGCCATCCTGTTCGAAACGGGTCTCTATGCCAAGCTGCCACCGGACATTCCCGAGAAGATGGCGCTGGCCATTCTCGACGTTGCCGGGGCACCGGCCCAAACCGCGCGCCTGGTTCAAGCTGGCGACACGGTGCTGGTCATCGGCGGCGGTGGCAAGTCCGGCACGCTGTGCGTTTATGAAGCGAAGAAGCGCGCCGGCCCCACCGGTTGCGTCATCGGCGTCTCACCGTTCGAAAAAGACTGCCAGCGCATGAAGGCGCTGGGCTGGGTCGACCACGCCTTGCAGGTCGATGCCACCCACGCGCTGGCGCTGATGGAAGCCGTTGCCGCCGTCACCGACGGAAAAATGGCCGACGTGGTGATCAACTGCGTCAATATTCCGAATACGGAAATGGGCAGCATCCTGAGCGCCCGTCAGCACGGAAAGATTTACTTCTTCTCAATGGCCACCAGCTTCACCGCCGCCGCACTGGGCGCCGAGGGCGTTGGCAAGGACGTGGAAATGATTGTCGGCAACGGCTACGCCACGGGCCATGCCGAGTTCTCTCTGGCGTTGCTGCGCGAGAGTGAAAAGCTGCGCCAGTTGTTTGAAGAACTTTACGTCTGAGCCGGCCAGCATTGCGGACATGAACATCGTTGAGAGTTCCCTGTGGCGTCGAATCCAAGCCGACCTGAGCGACCAGCGTGGGGGTCATTTCCACACCCTCGCGGTGATGGGGATGAGCAAGAACACCGGCAAGACCGTGGCGCTGAACCATCTGCTGGCGCAGGCGGCAAGCGCCGGGGTGGCGGTCGGCGTGACCTCAATCGGACGCGACGGCGAAGACCGCGACCAGGTTTTCTTTGTCCCCAAGCCGCCGATCCTGGTCTGGCCGGGAACCCTTGTCGCTACCGCCCGTGCCACCTTGCAGCGCGCCAAAGTACGCTACAAATTTCTGGCGGCGACTGACATCGCCAGCCCGATGGGCGACATCGTCGTCATCAAGGTCATTGACTACGGCGAAATGGAAATTGCCGGCGCTTCCCGCGGCAGCGACCAGCGCAAGGTCATCAGCCGATTGCAGCAGTGCGGTGCGGCACTGGTGCTGCTGGACGGCGCGCTGGGGCGCAGCCAACACGCCTCACCGGCGATTGCCGACGGCGTGATTTTGGCCACTGGCGCGTCCATCGGTGGCGGCATGGCGGATGTGATTCGCAAGACGCGAGACCGGCTCGCCATCCTGGGCATTGCACCGGTGGACGAGGTGACGCGAGACCGTTGCGAACCCCTGTTTGCCAAGGGTGGCGTGGCCATCTGGAACCGCCATGGCGAGCTCTTGCTGCAAGCCGAGATTGCCACACTCAATGCGGCATCGACACTGCTGCAGCATAGCGCTGCCGATCTGGCGACCATCGCACTCAGTGGCGCCGTTGGTCGCTCGCTTTGGCAAGCCCTCAGTACCCTGGCGGCTCGCCACCCGGGCCTGACAGTGGTGGTGGCCGATGGAACCCGGCTGTTCATTGAAAACAGCGATCTGGTCGCGTTTCACAAACTCGGCGCCCGGCTGCTGGCCTGGCGTGCAATCAACATTGCCGGCCTCACGCTGAACCCGTTCTCGCCGATGGGCGGCAGCTTCGTGGCCGAAGAATTTCTTGCTGCCGCGCGGCAAGCGTTTTTAGCCTACCTGGTCAGTGATGTCATGTCCGCCCCAAACGATTAGGAGCAGCTATGGATCTTTTCCGAAATGATGATAAGCCCAATCCCGCCCGGTATGCCGGCAGGATCAGGCCGCTGAGGCACTCAGCTTCGCGACTGTCCCCCGGCCTCTGTCCTCCTCCATGCCGTTGCGCTGAGTACGCGGTGAGGATCAGGCTGTTGGGGCACTCAGCTTCGCGACTGTCCCCCGGCCTGCGGCCTCCTCCTTTATGCCGCTGCGCTAAGCGCCCCAGCAGCCTGATCCTTCCAGCCGGGTTGGTGTGCGAGCTGCGCCGCCTTCGGCCTTCACATGCATGTACTTCATTTCCTGACTTGCCACGACAATCCGCGTTAGGCCGTCTTGGTCAGAACGGCGCCCTGAATTTCGGAGATCTAAAGATATGAGTCAGTTGAATTTGGATCAGGCGCAGATTGACCGCGCGCGCGACTCGGCGCGGCGCATTGCGCGTCAGGTGTTCGACGAGATGAGCCAGTTCACCACCACCACGGTGGAACGCGCCACGTTGCGCCTGTTGGGCATCGATGGTGTGGACGAAATGGGGGTGCCGCTGCCGAACCGCGTGGTCAGCCATTTGCAGCAGCAAAATCTGTTGCAGCACGGTGCCGCCACCGCTGTCGTCGCCGCTATGCAAGAACACGGCTGGACGGCTCAGCAGGTGGCCGAGGCCGTTACTGCAAGCACGCTGACGCTGAAGCGGCCGAGCGACGACGCCGCCGCCCGCAGCGCCACCGAGAAGCAGGCCCGCACCAGTTGTCAGCAGATTGCGGCGCAGCGGGCGCACCGCAGCAGCAAACTCAAGTCATTGGGCGAAGGCAAGGCGCCCTGGCTGTATCTGATTGTGGCGACCGGCAACATCCATGAAGACGTGACGCAGGCACGTGCCGCCGCCGAACAAGGCGCCGACATCATCGCCGTCATTCGCTCCACCGGTCAGAGCCTGCTGGACTACGTGCCGTTTGGCGCCACCACCGAAGGCTTCGGCGGCACCTACGCGACGCAGGAAAATTTTCGCCTGATGCGCGCCGCGCTGGACGAAGTCGGCGAGCGGGTTGGCCGCTACATCCGCCTGACCAACTACTGCTCGGGCCTGTGCATGCCCGAGATCGCCGCCATGGGCGCCATGGAGCGCCTGGACATGATGCTCAATGACTCGATGTACGGCATCATCTTTCGCGACATCAACATGAAGCGCACCTTCATCGACCAGTTCTTCTCGCGCATGGTCAACGCTTATGCCGGCATCATCATCAACACCGGCGAAGACAACTACCTCACCACCGCCGACGCCTATGAGGCCGCACACACGGTGCTGGCCTCGCAGCTGATCAATGAACAGTTTGCCTATCTGTCGGGTCTCAAGCCGGATCAGATGGGCCTGGGCCACGCGTTCGAGATTCACCCCGAAATGGAAAACGGTTTCCTGTGGGAACTGGCTCACGCGCAACTGGTGCGCCAGGTGTTCCCGGACGCCACGCTCAAGTACATGCCGCCAACCAAGCACATGACCGGCAACATCTTCAAGGGCCATGTGCAGGACGCGCTGTTCAACATCGTCAGTACCGTCACGCAGCAAAACATTCACCTGCTGGGCATGATGACCGAGGCCATCCACACACCGTTTATCCAGGACCGCTTCCTCGCCATCCAAAACGCCAAATACGTTTTCAGCACGATGAAGGATCTGCACTCCGAAATCGAATTCAAGAGCGGCGGCAGAATCGAGCAGCGGGCGCAAAGCGTCCTGACGGAGACCGAACAGATGCTGGCCAACATCGAAACAATCGGGCTGGCGGCGGCAATCGGGAAGGGCATGTTTGCCGAGATATCGCGCACGCCGACCGGCGGCAAAGGACTTGACGGCGTGATTCAAAAAGCCGACAACTACTACAACCCGTTCCCGCAGTTGATGATGGGAGGCAAACAAGATGATTGATAGCAAGGTACCGCAGCAATGGGTCAAACCCTACGGCGACACCCTGAATGACGGGCGGGTGCAAGTCTCCTTCACGCTGCCTGTGGCGCTGGATGAAACTGCCAAGGAAGGTGCCAAGCGGCTGGCGGCGATGATGGGGCTGGATGAACCGGCTGTCGTTCACGCCGAAGACATGGGCAAGGGTTTCAGCTTTTTTGTGGTCTATGGGCAATGCAAGTACCAGGTTGATCTGGCCAGCCTGCAAGTCGCCAAACCGGACTATGAGGTGCTCGACAAGGAGGCCATCAACGCGCTGATCCTGCAGGAAATGGGCCGCCCTATGGTGGTCATCGGCGCCACGAT
>JANXLW010000257.1 GCA_025354965.1 Betaproteobacteria bacterium | reverse complement strand
CATGAACTGCTGCGCTTCTCTTTGATCCGGACTCAGCCCTTGCCCCGAAAACGCATTCACCGCGTCACCTGCCCAGCCACCTGGAAAATCAGAACGCACCTTGCCGTCGTCGCGCCGCTTCGGACTGGTCATTAAAATTTCAGTGCCGTAGAAAAATTGCGGAATGCCGCGCATGGTGGCGATATAAACCATGGCCATCTGGTACAGGCGGTAGTCTTCCGCCAATTCCGAGAAGATGCGGCTGGTATCGTGATTACCTTCGAATATCACCAGATTTTCTGCTGCCGGATACTGAAAATCGTTGGCCAGAGATTCGTAAAGAATATTAAAACCGGTTCGATCGCCGTCCTCGCCCGTCAGGCTTTCCAGCAACGCGTAATAGAGCGGAAAGTCCATCATGCTGGGTGTGTAGGAAAGGTAGTGATCAGAATTGACCTTGCCTTTTTGCCAGTAGGAAACAATCGCCGGATTGGAGGTCCACTCTTCCCCCACCATGTTGAAATTCGGGTACTCGTCGATGATTCTTTTCGACCATTTGGTTAAAAAAGACGGGTCAGAGTAAGGATAGGTGTCAACACGAAATCCGGACAGGCCGGCATATTCAATCCACCAGATATTGTTTTGTATCAGGTAGTTTGCCAGCAGTGGATTGCGCTGGTTCAAGTCCGGCATGGATTCAACGAACCAGCCATCGGAGAACCTCTTGCGATCGGCAAGTGAGGCATGGGGGTCCTGAATTACGGTTCTCCTGTGATTGGTCACCACAAATATATCCTGGAAATTCAGCCAATCGGCGGTCGGCAAATCCTTCATCCACCAATGCCCGGAACCTATGTGATTCAGTACCACATCCTGAATGAAACCCAAGCCCTTGCTTTTTGCCTTGTCAATCAGATTGAGGTATTCCTCATTGCTGCCAAAACGGGCATCGACCTGGTACAAGTTGGTCGAAGCATAGCCATGGTACGAAGCCTGAGGTTGATTGTTTTCTGTCAGCGGCGTCGACCAAATTTGGGTAAACCCCATTTCGGCAATGTAGTCAAGATGCTCACTGATGCCCTGCAAATCGCCGCCGTGCCGACCAGCCGGATTACCCCGGTTGGCCTTGTCCGTCAGTGTCATGACGCTGTCGTTGTTCTGATTGCCATTGGCAAATCGATCCGGCATGAGCAGGTAAATTGCATCCGCGGCATTGAATCCTGTTCTTTGCGACGAACCTTTTTTTCTTGCATTGAGGCGGTATGCATAACTGAGAACCGGTTCATTTTGAAGCTTGAAGGCAATTGCAAACTCACCGGCCCGCGCCACCTCACTGATCTCGATGTCAATGAACAAATAGTTTTTGTTGGCTACCCGAATGACGCGTTGGAGCGTCACGCCAGGATAACTTAAATCTGGCGTCAGATCTGCAATCTGATCGCCATGCACCATCAATTGAAGTTGCCCCACTTTCATACCGACCCACCAGGACTCGGGTTCCAGGTGCTTGATGCTGTAAGGGGTGGCGCACGCATTGAACGCTGCCATCAAGAAGAGGATAAGCAGATAGAGTAGTTTTTTCACGGATTTGGTGTACACACGGTTTATACAAAAAGCTTGTATTTATGCTAGGTTGACTGGGGAGTTGCCGGGTCGACTACTCATGCTAGCATCAGCAAAAATTATCAGGGGCTATGCGAAACTTTTTGGTCGTCCTTGTTGGCATAGTAGTCGTCCATGCGTACATCGGCTACAGATCGCTTGATTGCGGCACCACGCAGTCCCGCCGTAACCTGCAGCTGGAAGCATCGACCGCCACCCCGTCGATTGACCAGTCATCTTACGGGCAGAGCCCCATCGCTGTGGGCACCGCAACGCCACCGACATTCGGCAGCAGGAAGATGAAGTGGGACACGCCCGGCGCGAACATAAAGCGTCTTTCGATGACCGGAAACCCCAACGATGCAATGCGCGCTTATCAAATAGCGGCATCGTGCGCAACCGCACAGGATCATATTCGAACACTCGCACTATTGCCATTGAGTGCCCGGACGAGCAATTTCGAAAAGCAGGCTCAACAAGCTTAAGACGATGTGCAGATTTCTTGCGACGAGATTGATTGGCAATTGCTTCAACACCGCTTTGAAAACCTCGCAGTGGCAGCGAAAGCCGGTGTAGTTGGAGCATCCGTTGCTGTCCTTCAAGAAGGTCCCTTCGGAGACCTCACTGCACTTGAATCTCGCCCAGATGACCCTGGAGTTAAGAATTGGAAAATTCAAACACTCGAATTGCTTGAACGCGCCACGTAAAATTAAGCGGATGAAAAGACCACCACTATGAGCATGGGCTCTGTTCAGCGCCGCCGCATGATGATGCTGGCAGGAGCCGGTGCCGTGGCCGGTGGGGCAGCGGTACTGCTGGGCAGCAACGGCACACTCAGTTCCTACCCGCATGGCGCACCATTGGCCATCGGGCTCGGCGAACTGCCTCAAGGCAAACTGCTGACTGTCGAGTGGCAGGGTTTGCCGGTCTGGGTTTTGCGTCGTTCGGAAGCGGACATTGCCGCCCTTGCGGCACATGAGGGTGCGCTGGCCGACCCCAATTCCCGGCAGTCCTTGCAACCAAGCTACTGCGAAAACCGGTATCGCTCGTTGCGCCCCGAGTTGTTTGTTGCCGTTGGTCTTTGCACGCACCAGGGCTGCTCGCCGGCACTGCTGGGCGCACGCGGCTTTCTGTGCCCTTGCCATGCATCGAAATATGATCTGGCCGGCCGCGTCTTCAAGGTCGGCCCCGCCAGGGCCAATCTGGTAATTCCGGCTTACCGCTTTGAAACCGAAGACAAGCTGATGCTTGGCGTCGACAGCTGAGACCGGAAGTCAGGGCGGCAGGCGTGCCGCGACCGGTGCTCGGGAGAGCAGGCGCGCACTGAGGAAGCTCAGGGCCAGCAACACAATGACACCGATCCCGAGCTCGAGCTCCTTACCCGCGTACCAACCGGCGAGGTCTGTATGCAACCAGCGCGCAAGGCCCAATGAAGCAACCGCCAGACTGATGGTGGCAACCATCAATCCCATCACTCTTGAGGCAATTCGGGCGCGCTGATCTGCTCTGCTCAGCAAGCGGGCTATCCACAAGCCGTTGATGCCATCCATCACCAGCATGCCACAGGTGAAGACCAGGCCGAGTGTCAAGGCATGGACCAGGCCGCCGTGTTGGGTTGCGGTAACGGCAAAAAGTGCGGCTTGGCTCATGGTGTCAAAAGACAAGGCAAACAAAGCGCCTACCGCGGCAATGGCCAATGGATGCGAGGCTGATTGAAGGCGTCCCAACAGTCCTGCCTTGAGGCCTACGGGTGCCACCACGGCCGCTGAATCAGTCAGCAGGACGGCGCGCAGATTGAGCAGTCCCAGCAATGTCAGAAAACCGATGGAAATCCAGCTACCGACATCGTCCATCCAGGCTGGCACCTGCCACCGGCTCGAAGCGACACCGACGCCAAGCGCAATCAGCATGATGACGGAGCCATGACCCAGTGAAAACAACGAGCCGCACCAGCGTGCCCGCGCTGGTGCTTGGCGCAGGTTGTAGCGTGTCAAACCATCGATGGTGGCCAGATGGTCGGCATCCAGGCCGTGTTTGGCACCAAACACAAACACCAGGGTGAGCAGGCCAATCCAGTCGTTCGGCAATTCCATCAGCGGCCCTCGGATATGTTTTTGAACAATGGGAATTCTCATACAAGAACCGTGCCCACACCAGACCTTGATTAATCGTCGGCAAATCAACACCGATCGCAAACCAAGGCTTCTAGTTGAGCGAAAACTGGTTAGTCGACCGATTACCAGGTAACCATTTTCTTGTGGGTCATTGCTTTCAGTGTGCGCCAACTGTTGCCTAAACCCTTGAATTAAAAGCTTAAAAAACCACAATGAGAATATGGCGCACATTTTGCTTTTAGCCCTCCATCAGGCCCGGACGAGGCCTGTTCCAAGAAGGAGACAACATGGGCGAAATGCATGATATTTTCAATCTGAGTCGTGATGCCTTGCTGGGCATCGAAAAGCGTCTGGGCATGTCGCGCCGGGACTATTTGCAATTCTGCGCAACTCTGGCGGTCACCATGGGGCTGCCAAAAGGCGCCGAAGCGGCGGTCGCCAAGGCGATAGAGTCGGCCAAGCGACCTTCCGTCATCTGGCTGCATTTCCAGGAATGCACGGGCTGCACAGAATCGCTGTTGCGCGCCGAACATCCAACGCTGGAAAAACTGATTCTGGATGTCATTTCGCTGGACTACCACGAGACCCTTATGGCCGCCGCCGGTCATCAGGCCGAGG
>JANXLW010000249.1 GCA_025354965.1 Betaproteobacteria bacterium | reverse complement strand
ATCCAGTGGTGGCCGGCCAGCCGTGCCAGCGATGCGACGGAATTCGGCGCGCCGGTGGAACTGAGCATTGATGGCAAGGCGGTTCAGGCACCGGCCGGGGCCTCCATCCTGAACGCGGCCAGCGTTGCCGGCATTTACATTCCGGCGCTGTGCGCCCACCCGGATCTGCCACCAGCCCGGCAACGCGGCTGCGCCGACAAGGGCAGCGCCGGCTGCAACCTCTGCCTGATCGAGATACAGGGCGTTCCCGGGCTGAGCAAGGCTTGCTCCAGCACGGTGAGTGCCGGACTGGTGGTACGCACCGGCACGCCGCAAATCCAGCAAGCGAGGCGGGACCATCTGGCCAGGATTCTCGGTACGCATCCGCATGTTTGCCTGGTCTGCCCACAGCGCGAGGGCTGCTCGCGCAGCCAGTGCTCCTACGGCAACCCGCCTGAGACGCGTTGTTGTTCGATTTTCTCGAGCTGTGAATTGCGCAAGGTCTCCGACTACGTCGGAATCCCGAATACAACGCCACCCTACAAGCCGGCCAAATTGCCGATCATCACGAATGAGCCGTTCTTCGACCGTGACTACAACCTGTGCATCGATTGCCGACGCTGCCTGGTGGCTTGCAATGACGTGCGCGGTGTCGGTTGCCTGGAGGTGAAAGAAGTCGAGACCGCGCAAGGGGTGCGTCGCTATGTCGGCACCATCGCGCCGACCCTGATCGAATCCGGTTGCAAGTTTTGCCAAGCCTGCGTCACCGTCTGTCCGACCGGCGCTTTAACCGACCGCACGCTGGACCCGGCAAGACGGGAAGAAAGCATGGTTCCGTGCAAGGCTGCCTGCCCGGCGGGTATCGACGTGCCTCGTTATGTGCAGCTGGCGGCGCAAGGAAAGTACGGGGAAGCGGTCGCCGTCGTGCGTGAAAAGCTGCCCTTCCCCGGCATCGTGGGGCGCGCCTGTTTCGCCATGTGCGAATCTGCTTGCCGGCGCGGGCAACTTGACGACCCACTCTCGATTCGTTCGCTCAAGCGCATCGCGGCCGACAACGACACGGGTATCTGGCGGCAATTCTCGAAACAACTGCCGCCGACCGGCCACAAAGCGGCGGTCATCGGGGCCGGACCGGCGGGCTTGACCGTCGCCTATTACCTGGCAAAGAAGGGTCACAGCGTGACGGTTTTTGACGCCCAACCGGCTGCCGGCGGCATGGCGCGTTACGGCATACCGTCCTACCGCGTGCCGATCAAGGTCATAGACGACGAAGTTTCAGAAGTGGAGAAATTGGGTGTCAAGTTCAGCTTCAATGCCGCCGTGGACAATGCCGACACTTTGTTCGACAAAGGCTATGAGGTGGTTTTCATCGGCATAGGCTGCCAGGGAGGTGACAAGCTGGGGATTCCTGGCGAAGACCTCTGTGGCGTCGTCGACAGCCCCAGCTATCTCAAGGCGGCAACCATGGGTCTGGTGAATACGCCCGATGGCATACAGACCGGCGCCAAGGTGGTGGTCATAGGCGGCGGCAATGTTGCCACCGACAACGCCCGTTCGTCGCGGCGCTTCGGTGCCTCGGTAGACATGGTCTATCGCCGCACGCGCGAGGAAATGCCAGCGCGCGAAGAGGAGCTCGAGGGCTGTATGGATGAAGGCGTGAACGTGCGCTACCTGCTCGCCCCCAAGAAGATCGAAGCAGGGCACAACGGTCACCGCCTGGCCATCACTTACGCGCGCATGGCGCTGGGCGAACCCGATGCCTCCAAACGTCGCCGCCCGGTCGATACCGGCGAAGAAGTCTGCGAAGGGGCAGACCTTGTGATTGCCGCGGTCGGACAGTATCCGAATCGTTTCGAAGGTTTTGGTGTGCTGACCGACAAAAAAGGTCGCATCACGGTGCGAGCGGATTCCATGCTGTCCAGTCGTGCGGCTGTCTACGCTGGCGGCGACTGCGTGTTGGGCCCGTCAACATTGATCGAGTCCATCGCCCAAGGCCGCATGGCCGCAGCAGCTATCGATAAGCAACTGGGTGGCGATGGCAACATTGAAGAAAAACTACTGAACGACGGCTGGCAGAGCAGCCCCTTGCTGGGCAGCGATCCTGCCTTCAACCAGCGGCGCAAGTTTCACCCGATTGTGCTGGACCCCGCGCAGCGAGGTGGTTGGGTCGAGGTCGAGAAGGGCTTCGACGATGCCACGGCGCGTGCCGAAGCCGCACGCTGTTTCAAATGCAATCTGGCGCCGAAGATCACCGACGCGTTGCTGCCACCTGAATCCTGGCTCGAATTCACGGCCCAGGTGATTGGCACAATAGGTGTTGAAGCCGGGGTTTTTCAGCTACTGGATGCCGACAAAAAAGTGTTGATGATCAAGGGCGTCGACAACCTGCGCAAGGGTTTGAGCGAGCAGTTGGGACGAAACGCCCAAGCCGTGGCTTTCACTTTTGAAGAGGCGGCGATGTACACCTCCCGCGAGTCGCAAATGATTCAGGCTTATCTGCAGGAGCACGGCAAGATGCCAGGCGGTGGCACTGACGAGTTGGACGATTTGTTTTAAGGCAAGGAGAAGGATTCATGGTCGCAGCGAACCAATTCCAGTTTATTCAGTACGGAGCCACCGACGCACTGGCAACGCTTGCCATCAATCGCCCGCCGTTCAATGTCCTCGATATTCCAACCATGGTTGAAGTCAACGCCGCGCTTGACGCATGCATGCAAGACCGGTCGGTCAAACTGCTGGTGGTCACCGGTGTTGGCGAAAAAGCTTTTTCTGCGGGAGTAGAAGTTGCTGATCACACGCCGGACAAGGTGGACCAGATGATAGAAGTCTTTCATGGTATTTTCCGTCGGCTGCAGAAGTTGTCCATGCCCACCATTGCCGTCGTCAATGGCGCAGCGCTGGGTGGTGGCATGGAGCTCGCCATCGCATGCGACATGATCGTGGCGGTGGCTGGCGCCAAGTTTGGCCAGCCAGAGATCAAGCTGGCCGTGTTTCCGCCGGTAGCAGCGGTGCTTCTTCCCAGGTTGATTTCCCCCGCAAAGGCCATGGAAATACTGCTGGGCGGCGAGAATTTCACTGCCGAAGAAGGCAAGGCCATGGGTCTTGTGAATCGCGTTTTCCCCAGGGAGACTTTTGCCACCGACGTGCAAGCCTTTCTGGCACCCTTCCTGAAACTCTCGCGCGTCGCGCTGCTCAGTACCCGCAGGGCGACACTCGAAGCTGCCGGCAAACCGTTTGACGGCGCGATGGACGCAGTGGAGCGCATTTACCTCAAGGAATTGATGCTCACCGACGACGCCAAAGAGGGTTTGGCGGCTTTTCTGGAAAAACGCAAACCGGTCTGGCGCAATACCTGATCCGATAGCAAATTTTATTCACCAAGGAACAAAACATGATTCCTGAATTTATCGATACCTGGCAAATGTCCGAGCCCGGCAAGTTGATTAAAACACGCATCCCCATGCCGGCGCTGCAAGCCGGCGATGTGGTGGTAAAGATCAACGGCTGTGGCGTTTGCCACACCGATCTTTCGTACTTCTACATGGGCGTTCCGACAGTGCAAAAACCACCGCTCTCCCTGGGGCACGAGATCAGCGGTGTGGTGATCGGTGGCGAAGCCGGCATGATCGGCAAGGAAGTGATCATCCCCGCCGTCATTCCTTGCGGCGACTGCGATCTGTGCAGGGGAGGCCGCGGCAACCGCTGCCTGGCCCAAAAAATGCCGGGTAACTCGATGGGAATTTATGGTGGTTTTTCCAGCCACATCGTGGTCCAGGCCAAATTCCTGTGTCTGGTCGGCGAGCGCAAGAATATCCCCCTCGAACACCTGTCTGTGATTGCCGATGCAGTGACGACGCCCTACCAGGCCGCCGTGCGGGCGAAGATTGGAAGTGGGGACCTGGTGGTGGTGGTTGGCGCCGCTGGCGGCGTTGGCAGCTTTATGGTGCAGGTGGCCAAAGGCATGGGCGCCAAGCTGATTGTCGGCATCGACGTCAACGCAGAAAAGCTGCAGAAGATGGAAAGCTTTGGGGCGGATGCGACGATCAACCCGCGCGGCTTGAGCACCAAAGAACTGAAGGAAAGATTCAAGGCGATAGCCAAGGCGGCCGGCGTGTCGGCCAACACGGGCTGGAAAATCTTTGAGTGCACCGGCACCAAGGCCGGTCAGGAGACCGCCTTGTCGCTGCTGTCCTTCGTCGGGATGCTGGTGGTGGTTGGCTATGGCACAGACGAGACCAGTTACATGCTGTCCAAACTGATGGCCTTCGATGCCGAGATCATTGGCACCTGGGGGTGCACGCCAGACAAATATCCGGCGGTTTTGGCGATGTGCCTGGACGGACGCATCCAGCTCGAACCCTTCGTGGAAATACGACCCATGAGTCAGATCGAACAGGTTTTCGACCAAGCCCACCACGGCAAACTTCAGCGCCGCGTCATCCTCACCCCCGATTTCAATTAACCAAGAGAAAGAGAGAAATAATATGTCACTCAACTGGCTGCGCCGCGACAACGAACTGAAAGACCACGCCCTGCTTGGCGAGGAACATTTTGGTACTGAGGCCCCCTCTGTCATCTATGAAAGACGCCCGATAACCGACCCACAGGGCAACACCGTGGCGGGACTGTTCTCATCCTGGATCATTCTCAATAATCCGGCACAGTACAACTCCTACACCACTGAGATGGTGAAAGCGGTGATTGCCGGCTTTCAACGCGCGTCGAGCGATCGCGCTGTCGTTGCCGTCGTATTCACTGCCGTAGGCGACAAGGCATTCTGTACTGGCGGCAACACAGCCGAGTACTCTGCTTACTATTCAAAAAGACCGAATGAATACGGTGAGTACATGGATCTGTTCAATGCCATGGTGGACGGCATTCTCAATTGCAAGAAGCCTGTGATCTGCCGGGTGAACGGAATGCGTGTTGCCGGTGGCCAGGAAATCGGTATGGCAACTGACCTCACCGTCACTTCGGATATGGCGATATTCGGCCAGGCCGGCCCCAAGCACGGTAGCGCACCCGACGGCGGCTCGACCGACTTCTTGCCCTGGATGCTTAACATGGAAGACGCAATGTACAACTGCGTTTCCTGCGAGACCTGGAGCGCCTACAAGATGAAAGCCAAGAACCTCGTCACCAAGGTGGTCCCGGTTTTGAAGAAAGACGGGCAGTGGGTGAGAAATCCGATGGTGCGTACCGATGCCTACGTTGATGATGGCGAATTGGTTTATGGCGAGGCGGTCGTCCCCGACCGGGTGAAAGCAGCGAAGGAACTGATGGCGGAGTGCACGACAGACTTCAGCAAGCTCGATGCGGCAGTCAATGAACTGATCTGGAAATTCACCAATCTCTTTCCGCATTGTTTAATCAAATCCATCGACGGCATTCGCGGCAAGAAGAAGTTCTTCTGGGATCAGTTCAAACTTGCCAACCGCCATTGGCTGGCGGCCAACATGAACCACGAAGCCTATCTCGGGTTCAATGCATTCGATGCCAAGAAAGCCACCGGTAAAGACGTGATCGACTTCATCAAATACCGCCAACTGGTGGCCGAAGGGGCGCTGTTCGACGATAAGTTCGCTGAGCAAGTTCTGGCGAAGCCCAAAGTCTGACACCATGCAACTCACTGGAAACAGACGATGGCACAAATCTATTCCTACGATGGCGTGGTTCCCGTTATCGACCCGAGCGCCTTCGTGCATCCGAGCGCGGTAGTCATTGGCGACGTCATCATAGGACCGGGGGTTTACGTGGCACCGTGCGCTTCGCTGCGCGGCGACCTGGGGCGCATCGTCATTGGCGCCGGTTCCAACATTCAGGACTCGGCGGTGGTGCATGGCTTTCCCGGCATCGATACCCTGATCGAAGAAAACGGACATATCGGCCACGGTGCCATCATTCATGCATGCACCCTGCGGCGCAATGTTTTGGTTGGTATGAATGCGGTGGTGATGGATTTCGCAGAGGTTGGCGAATCTTCAATCGTCTCCGCCTCGGCCTTCGTCGCCGCAAAAAGCGTGATTCCTCCCGGGAGCCTGGCAGTCGGTGTGCCGGCCAAGGTAATTCGTGCGCTGACGCAAGACGAGATGACCTGGAAGTTGCAGGCCACCGCCACTTATCAGCAACTTTGTCGTGATTCACGACGTTCCATGGTACCGTGCATGCCACTTGCCGCACCCGAGGCAGGACGCCGCCGCTGCAATGCACCCGATGTGTTGCCACTGTCCGAGTTCAAACGTCAAGTCGGAGTCAATTAGCAAACCATGAATGAAATTCAAACTTTTATGATCGGCGATCACCGCCGGTGCGACGCTTTTTTTGCCGCCGCTGAGCGGGAAGTAGCAGTACCGGCGTGGGACCGTGCGAAGGACGCATTCATCAGTTTTCAGAAGGCGATGCTGAATCACTTTGCCGCAGAACAGGACGTACTATTTCCTGCGTTCGAAGTGAAGACCGGCATGACCATGGGACCTACCCAGGTGATGCGGGACGAACATGTTCAGATGAACGATCTCATGACGGCAGCGTACCAATCTTTGCTGGCGAAAGATGCCGATGACTACTTGGGGAACACCGAAACTTTGTTGATCATGATGCAACAGCACAACATGAAGGAAGAGCACGTTCTTTACCCGATGTGCGACGAACATCTGGCGCATCAGGTAGATGTTTTACTGCCGCAATTGCAACAGCAGCTTGACGTGAGTAGGCCGGGTTGATGCATGAGTCAGACCAAGGCAAACAAGATTATCGATGGGCGTGGACTCGAGCCACCAGAGCCTTTCGTACTGACGATGGACGCACTCAACGCGAGCAGCTATGGAGAAAAGGTGTTGCTTCTATTGCCTAGGGAACCCTACCCGCTGTATCAGACGCTGGATGTCAATGGTTTTTCGCATCAGACGCGGCGCGCGCCGGACGGCACTTTCGAAATTCTGTGCTGGCAAAATTCCGAATAATGCAAGCACTATTGTCATTTGAGCAGGCGCCTCCCTTCAGTGCGCCCCTGCGGTTTTTCCTGACGGCTCCGCTGTTCTCGATTCTTGCCGGCGTGTTGCTCCTGTACAGCGGCCCGGAAATGTTCTCATCGCGCTGGACGCCCGCGGCTCTGGCGCTGACCCATCTGATCACCGTGGGCTTCATGCTGCAAGTGATGCTGGGCGCCTTGCAGCAACTGCTGCCCGTCGTGGCCGGCGCTAATTTCGTTCGACCACAAACAATCGCAACGCTGGTACATGCCGCCATCACACCAGGCGCGCTTTTTCTGGCAGCCGCTTTTCTGACCTATAAACCCCTGCTGTTTGGCTGCGCAGTCGCTTTTCTTGCGACCGGTGTGACGATTTTTGTCTGGGCAGCGGTGCGCGCCCTGTCCGGGATTTCGACAACAAACCCGACAATTCGCGGTTTCAAGCTGGCACCTGTGGGCTTGAGCGTTACGGTCGTCTCAGGCCTGTTGTTGGCAGTGTCGCTGGGATGGTCTCTTGAGTTACCTGTGGTTCAACTCGCCGATCTCCACCTGGGCTGGGGTTTGATGGCATGGGGCTGCACCGTGCTTGCCGCTGTGAGCTTTGTGGCAGTTCCGATGTTCCATCTTACCCCTGAATACCCGGTCTGGTTTGCGCGAAGCTTTGCCATGACGATCCTGGGCACTGTCTCACTGTGGACCATCGCCGATCTGGCCGGATTGGAAACACTATCAACTTTGTTTGCAGCGGCGCTGGTTACCGCTGGCGCTATGTTTTCGGTGATGACTCTGATCATTCTTCGACGCAGCAAGCGCCCCAAACACGATGCATCACACCATTTCTGGAGGTTGGCAATGTCATCCGCATGCGTTGCCTGCACATTGTGGTTTGCTGCCCGGTTTGTCGTTGAAATTGGCGACTGGCAAGGCTGGCCGATCCTGTTTGCAGTGGTCTTGCTGTACGGTGGTTTCATTTCGGTGACTATCGGAATGCTTTACAAGATTGTTCCATTTCTCGTCTGGCTGCATTTGCAGAACCTTGGTAAAGGCCGCGTGCCGGCACCCAACATGAAGAAGGTTTTGCCACAGCTGCGCATAGACCGGCAGATGCGCAGTCACTTCCTGGCATGCACACTGTTGTTGCTCGCGGTTTTTTGGCCCAAGTGGTTTTTCTATCCGGCAGGTCTTGC
>JANXLW010000237.1 GCA_025354965.1 Betaproteobacteria bacterium | reverse complement strand
GCCCAGGCGGAACTTAACGACGAGTTCATGCAAGGTGCCCGCGCGGGCGTTCTCGCCATCGGCCAGACCGCGTTTTGCAAGATAGGCCAGCGCCTCGGGACTGGCCAGCAGGGTCTGGTGGTAGTAGTCAATGACCTGGTTAAGCAACTCTTGCTCACTGGCCTCCAAGGCCACCGGCGCGGGCAGCTTACGCACGGTCGAGCGTTTGACACCTACAGTGCCAGCGGCTAAAGAAGGATCAGCGCGCAATAGCTCCACCGCGTGGCGAAAGCTCACGCCCTGGGTTTTAATGACCCAGTCAATCGGGCCGCCCGCTGCACCGCAGCCAAAGCAGTGCCACAGATTCTTGTCGGGCGTGATGACAAGAGAAGCGGTGTCGTCAGTGTGAAACGGGCAGCGGCTTATAAAGTCCTTGCCCGACTTCTTCAACTCCAGGCCGGAAGCCCGGGCCAGGTACGTAACACTGACTTCTTCTTTTAGCCGCTGGATTTCGGACTCGGGGATGCGTGCCATTTTTACGTCGCCTTGGAAATATTTTTCAATAAAGCATTGATGCTTGATACTGTAGCCATCACGCTTTATCATGCCAAGCATGAACACCGCAGCTTCGAGCATCAAGGCATGGATTTCAGGTAATAAATCCGGCAACATCACTCCAAATAATGCCGCTTTAGCGGTTGGAGTGCTGGATATGACTGAGATGCTGGAAGGTTTTGCACTGCGCCTGCGTGAGCTGCGCCGAGCAAAAGGTTTGTCGCAAACCGAGCTGGGCAAGCTGGCGGGGTTGCACTACACCCACATTGGCCGCTATGAGCGCGGGGCCTCGCGGCCATCAGGCGATACGCTCAAGCGCCTGGCCGATGTGCTGGGGGTCACCAGTGACTATTTGCTCGAAGGTGCCGCCGACGATGTGGCCAAGGCCCGCTTTGAAGACCACGAGCTGCTGCAACAGTTCCACGAGGTGGAGCGCCTGTCAGACGACGACAAGCATGTCGTCAAGCGGCTGCTGGATGCCTTCCTGACCAAGAAACATTTGCAGGCGCTGGCACGGTGAGTGCAACTAAAGGAATGCGCACATGAGCAACGCCGTACAGCTCGATATCACCTGGGACCCGGTCAAGGCGCAATCGAACATCACCAAGCATGGCGTGACCTTTGTGCAGGCGGCCACCGTGCTGCACGATGCGCTGGCGCTGACCGTGTTCGATGCCGCGCACAGCGAGTCCGAAGAGCGTTGGTTTACGCTGGGCACTTCCAGCGATGGCAAGCTGCTGGCGGTGTCTCACACCTACCAGCACACCGGGCCTATCCATGTGCGCGTGCGCATCATCTCTGCCCGCGAGGCCACCAAGCGCGAACGCCAGCAGTATGCGAATGAACCCCGTTAATTTTTACCGCAACCATCCAACGTATTGAGGTGAACACCATGAACGCACAGACCACACACGACGATGACGATATGCCCGCAGAGGTTGACTTCTCCGGGGCCAAACGTGGCCAGTTTTACAGGGCTGGCGCGCAGTTAAATTTACCGGTGTACCTGGATCAGAAGGTGCAGACCACGCTGGCCGCGCTGGCCAGTGCCAAGGGGGTAGATTTTTCTGCGCTGATCAATGACTTGCTCAAGAAGGATATTGAGCTCATCGAGATGGCGCGCTGACCAGCCAGCGGCTAAACGAAGAAGCCACCCGCAACCCCACAGCTTTAGCGGCTGGCAGGGGTGGCGGGTGGCTTTTTTGTTTTAAGAGTTAAGAGAGAAACTGGCCGCTTATGCCATCGAATCAAAACTTTGCGCTCTCCTGATGTGGCAATCCACATCTCGGGCATGTCTTCACACTCAAGACCCACTTCAACCATTCTCCTACGCCTTTATGCGACATCGCATAAAGCACAAGGCGTAGTCCGCAATTCGGGCACCGAATGGTCAGAAACGCGGCGGCAAGTGAACCGAAGGTAAGCAACAAAGTTCCAAGTTGAACCGAAACTGCAGCCACTCCGAGAACTCGCGCGATTTCATCGGTAAATAGAAAACCAACTCCGGCGATGGCAAACATTCCGCCGAACAGCCGGAGTTTCTTTTTCTGCGGAGCTACGAGAGTCGGCAGCTCGTGTCCGGGCGCACTCATCGCTTGCAGCTACACGAGCTAGAGGCCAGGCGGTTCGCTCCCGTCCGCAGTACGGAACCCGCCAGCGCTCCCGCATCGAACGAGCCCTTAATGAGAACGCCATTAATCGCCCATGTTGCACCAGCGGTCGCTGCCGCTTGCATAAATGTTCGTGAACCGATACCGGTGATTGCAAAACCTGCTCGTGAGTCGCGTAGAACTTCCGCCGCAGCTCCGAGCGCAGTAAGACCGCCATATTGTTTTGCAAACGCGCCCCCGAGTCCGAGTGAGAGACCAGTTTTACCGAGCGATGTTTGATCTTGCACATCCACAAAATTATTCACCACGTCATCCGCAAAACTATTGCCGCTACAACCCCCGGTCGCATCAACCACATCGTTGCGGAAATCAGAAAAGCTATACAACCCCAACGGGTCAGTAAAGCTCAGCGGGTTGGCCCCGGCGTAAAGGTACCCGTTTGGCCCACCCCTGAGCCCGATGGGATCATTCTGCGTATACCTTCCCTGGCTTGCCTGGTAGCTCCTGAAGTAGTTGTAGCAAAAAATTCCTAACTACTTGGCACCTATCTGCTTCAACCGTGCCTCAACCTGCTGTCGCTTGGGTGATGGGTACTTTGCCTTAATCAACTCCCAAC
>JANXLW010000186.1 GCA_025354965.1 Betaproteobacteria bacterium | reverse complement strand
ATCCACGATACGCGCGACATGCCTTACACCTACAAGGGTGAAAACACCACCATCCCAGCGGTAACGGGTGACTTTTGCCCGGCTTGCGGTGAAGTTGTCTTGAACCGTGAGCATGGCGACCGTTACAGCGAAATGGTCGGCTTGTTCCAGCGTCAAGTGAATGCCGCCTACGTCGATCCCGACTACATCGCCAAGGTGCGTAGGAAGCTCGATCTTGACCAGCGGCAGGCCGCTGAACTCTTTGGCGGCGGCGTCAATGCGTTCTCTCGCTATGAGAACGGCAAGACCAAGCCGCCGCTGGCCTTGGTCAAGTTATTCAAGCTGCTGGATCGTCATCCCGATCTGCTCACCGAAGTTAGAACCGCCTGACCTTCTCGAAACTCGCCGTTGCGCACTTTGTCAAGCGAGAAGTCATACTTTTGCCGGCGCCTGGCGGAAACGGGTCTGCTCCCATGACCGCCCATAAAACTCATGGTTCCCAGCCAACAACAGAAGCTGCACCGGCCAGTCCGCAAAGAGCGCCACCGCCTTGGCGCCATTGTGGATGTCGCCCGCGAGCACCAGGATGTCGGCGCCCGGCGCCGGCACGATGATGCGTTCCGTCGGAAAACGTCTTTCCAGGAACTCCAGGTGTAAATCCGACGTCAGTTGAATTTTCATGTTTTTTCCGGTACCGCTGGGGCGCACATCAACGCCAGTTTCTTTCTGAATTCAGCTTCCACCGCAGGATCGCTGATGCCTTCATGCTCGTGGGTCCGCACGTATTTATCCAGGCACCAGGCCGGCCAATGCAGGTAATCGTCGTCCAGGGCAATCCAGTCTCGCGGTTGGCGGCGCAGGACGTCGCTCCACACCTGCATGCCTCGGGGGGCATCGGTAAATTTGGATTCATTCATGGCTGAGTGAAACGTGGCACCAATGACGCGGGCGCGAAGTGATTCCGGCAGACGCTTCGCCGTCCCATCGCAACCATAGGTTCTCACCCAGCTGGTACTGAGCACAATCCTGACCTCCGGGTAGGGCGCCAAAATCTCTTCCAGCAAGCCAACATGTTGGAACAACACATACACCGATGGCGCGCTCAGATAGGCTCCCTTCTTGGGGTGCCAGAGGCAGTTTTCATGATGGAGCACACCATCGAAGTCGAGGTACAAAATAAATTCGCCACGGCCTCCCGGGGGCTTCTGCGGTACCTCATATTGATCGCGAGGGAATCTCATAGCTGTGATTTTGCACGAAGACATCAATATTTATCGAGGCATACAGCGTATGCGGGCACTCACTCGTGTAAGTAATATCGGCTGCACCACTGACGCCTAAATCAGTGCATGTAATTGGGCTTGCTGTCGCTTTTTGGCGTGACCTCTTCGTCAAACAGCCAGGGCGGAAAGTCGCCCTGACGAAGTTCTTTGCGGTCATCAGCAACGGCATTGGCCACGGCCGTCAGCGTGAGCTGCTGAATCTGGCGAGCGCATAAATGGGCAAGGTGGCGGCGTAATGACACATCCAGTTTGAAACCTTTGACGCCCACCGAATTGATGGCAGCGCGCATGACTTCCGCCGCCAATACCAGACATTCCGAGGCCGAGGGCGGCATGATGTGGAATTCATGGAAGCGGCTCCGCAATGGCTGATCCAGGAGTCGTGCTTCGTTGGCTGTGGCAATCCATGTCACCTGACTGCTGTCGAACTCAAAGTTCAAAGATATGTCCCTGACGGCCTTGGCGCTGATCGGCTCCAGCACAGAATACAGGGCTGAAAGCGGCGAGCCATAAGACAGCGTGCGCTGGCTTTTATCCAGTTCATCGAGCACGATTATTGGATTTGAATATTGTCCAAGTACAACCTGTTCGAACAGCATCCCGTGTTGAGAATTACCCCATTGCTTATCCGATCCCATGATGAAGGACGTCGTGAGATCGGCGTCCATCTGTTGGATGCGAATCGTGGTCGACAACGCTTTTGCGAGCTCGTGCACAAAATGAGTCTTTCCAATGCCTGGTTCCCCGAGCAGCAGCATTGGCTGCAGACGCACGGGCTTGTCGCTGTGTTGTGCCAGGTTGATTTGAGAAACGACGAAATTAACAACCGCCTTCATATGCGGCTGACTGGCCGCCAGATCTTCGAGCGGCTTCAGCGATTTCGGACTGGCGATCTCCCGAAGCGTTGTCCCCCTCTGGACCAATTCCTTGTAAATAGTGTTCAGCCGTTCCCTGTTGTCTACATCGCCGGTTTTGCGCAGACTTTTATGCAGAACCAGCGCCTGGTCAGAGCGGAAAACGGGATAGCTATTTCGTGACCTCGAAATTCGGTCTGCGACATCAATTTGACTCCAATATCCCTCCTCTTCGACGGGATCACCCTGGTCACCATTTTTTCTTTTTGCGATACCCTTAAGCAGATGTTGAGCTCGTTCACTTTCTTCCTCTTGGGCCAGTCTTTCTGCAGCTTCTAACGCCCGGTCGGCTCTGGCTTTGTCTTCGATTTCCTGTCTTTTCCGTTTGTCATTTTCCTTCA
>JANXLW010000178.1 GCA_025354965.1 Betaproteobacteria bacterium | reverse complement strand
CTGGTCGGACCCGGCATAGTGGACATGGTGCCCGACAGCTGCGAGCGCATCTACGTGGGCAAGGCCGCTGGCAACCACACGCTGGCGCAAGAGGCCATCTGCCAGTTGCTGGTGGACCAGGCCCTGACCGGCAAGCGCGTGGTGCGCCTCAAGGGTGGTGACCCGTTTGTCTTTGGCCGGGGCGGCGAGGAAATGGACGCCCTGCTGCAGCGGGGCATTGCCGTGGAAATCGTGCCCGGCATCACCGCCGCCCTGGGTGCCGCTGCCAGCTTTGGTTTCCCGCTGACGCACCGCGACCATGCGCAAAGCTGCGTCTTTGTCACCGGGCATTTGAAAGACAACAGCATTGACCTGAACTGGAAGGCCCTGGCCCTGCCCCACCAGACCATCGTGATCTACATGGGTGTTACCGGGCTGGATGTGATCGCGCGCGAACTGCAGGCCGCAGGCCTGAGCGCCCAGACCCCTGCCGCCCTGGTCTACAAGGCGACCTGGCCGCAGCAGCAAATCTGGACCACCGAGCTGGCCGACTTGCCTGGTGTGGCCCTGGCGCACGGCATCAAGCCGCCCACGTTGCTGGTGATTGGCGAGGTGGTGCGGCTGCGCCGCTAAGCGGCAATGGCGGTAACATCACGCCTCCCCGGCATGAGCAAGTCTCGGCCGACTACGTAAAAGGAACCCGTCGATGCCCACCCAAGAGTCCCCGCGCTATACCCGCGCCCAGCAACTGCCGCAGATTCTGGACCAGCGCATCGCCATCCTGGACGGCGCCATGGGCACCATGATCCAGCGCTTCAAGCTGAACGAAGTGCAGTACCGGGGCGAGCGCTTCAAGGACTTTCACCGCGATGTGAAGGGCAACAACGAGTTGCTCAGCCTGACCCGCCCGGATGTGATCCGTGACATCCACGAATGCTACCTGGCCGCCGGCGCCGATCTGATCGAGACCAACACCTTTGGCGCCACCACCATCGCCCAGGCCGACTACGACATGGCCGACCTGGCGGTGGAGATGAACCTGGCCTCGGCCCGCCTGGCCCGCGCCGCCTGCGACAAATATTCCACGCCCGACAAGCCCCGCTTTGTGGTCGGCGCCTTAGGCCCCACACCCAAGACCGCCAGCATCAGCCCCGATGTGAACGACCCCGGCGCGCGCAACATCAGCTTTGAGCAGCTCAACGCCGCCTACTACGAGCAAACCAAAGCCTTGGTCGAAGGCGGGGCCGATGTGCTGCTGGTGGAAACCATTTTCGACACCCTGAACGCCAAGGCCGCGTTGTTCGCCATCGACAGCTATTTCGAGGCCTCGGGCGAGCGCCTGCCCTTGATCATCAGCGGCACGGTTACCGACGCCTCCGGCCGCATCCTGAGCGGCCAGACCGTCACGGCCTTCTGGTACAGCGTGCGCCATGCCCAACCCCTGGCGATTGGCCTGAACTGCGCCCTGGGCGCGGCGCTGATGCGTCCCTACATCCAGGAGCTGCACCGCGTGGCCCCGGACACCTTCATCAGCTGCTACCCCAACGCCGGCCTGCCCAACCCGATGGCCGAGACCGGCTTTGACGAGACGCCCGAAGTCACCAGCCGGCTGTTGCACGAGTTCGCGCAGGAGGGCTTGGTGAATATCGTGGGTGGCTGCTGTGGCACGACGCCAGAGCACATCGCGGCCATTGGCACAGCCGTAAGCCCGCTGGCGCCAAGGGCGCGACACCTGGCTGCGGCCTACCCCAAGTACGGCTGAACACCCCAGCGGATGCAGCCAGGTCAGGCGCTGCGCATTTTTGGCCAAGGTCAAAACGCGACACTTTTTTGTTAAACTACGCCCGGTCCAAGGAGCGTTGCAGTGCGGGTAGCCACCCCACCAGGCTTGGACAAGGCACTGCCTCTGCAACCACGCTCACCTGATACTTCTACATCGGTGAGTTCCATGTCGCTTTCGCAAAACCACACCCCCATGATGCTGTCTGGCCTGGAGCCAGTCGTCATCAACGCCGACACCCTGTTCGTCAACATCGGCGAGCGTACCAACGTCACCGGCTCCAAGGCCTTTGCCCGCATGGTTCTCAACGGCGAGTTTGAGAAAGCCCTGGCGGTGGCACGCCAGCAGGTGGAAAACGGCGCGCAAATCATCGACATCAACATGGACGAGGCCATGCTCGACAGCCAGGCCGCCATGGTGCGCTTTCTGCAGCTCATCGCCAGCGAGCCCGACATCTCGCGCGTGCCCATCATGGTCGACTCCAGCAAGTGGAGCGTTATCGAAGCGGGTCTGCGCTGTGTGCAGGGCAAGGCGATCGTCAACTCCATCAGCATGAAAGAAGGCGTGGAGGCGTTCAAGCAGCAGGCGCGCTTGGTGCGGCGCTACGGTGCCGCCGCCGTGGTCATGGCCTTTGATGAAAAAGGCCAGGCCGACACCTACCAGCGCAAGATCGAGATCTGCGCGCGCGCCTACCAGGTGCTGGTCAACGAGCTGGACTTTCCGCCCGAAGACATTATTTTCGACCCCAACATCTTCGCCATCGCCACCGGTATCGAAGAGCACAACAACTACGCGGTCGACTTCATCGAGGCCACGCGCTGGATCAAAGCGCACCTGCCGGGCGCCAAGGTGTCGGGTGGTGTCTCCAACGTAAGCTTTTCGTTCCGCGGCAATGACCCAGTGCGCGAAGCCATTCACACTGTGTTTTTGTACCACGCGATTCAGGCCGGCATGGACATGGGCATCGTCAACGCCGGCATGGTGGGCGTCTACGACGAGCTGGAACCCGAACTGCGTGAGCGGGTGGAAGACGTGGTGCTGAACCGGCGCCCCGACGCCGGAGAACGGTTGGTGGAGATTGCCGAAAACGCCAAGGGTGCAGCCAGGGACGAGAGTACAAGATTGACGTGGCGCGGCACGGCAGACAACCCTACCACGGTGGAGCAGCGCCTGAGCCATGCGATGGTGCATGGCGTAACCGATTTCATTGCCACCGATACCGAAGAAGCCTATCAAGATATTCTGGCCAAAGGTGGGCGACCGCTGCACGTGATCGAAGGTCCGCTGATGGCTGGCATGAACATCGTCGGCGACCTGTTTGGCCAGGGCAAGATGTTTTTGCCGCAGGTGGTAAAAAGTGCACGCGTGATGAAGCAGGCGGTGGCGCATTTGATTCCCTACATCGAAGAAGAAAAACGGCTCGACGAAGCGGCTGGCCGCGACGTGCGAACCAAAGGCAAGATCATCATCGCCACCGTCAAGGGTGATGTGCACGACATCGGCAAAAACATTGTCACCGTGGTGCTTCAGTGCAACAACTTTGATGTGGTCAACATGGGGGTTATGGTGCCCTGTCACGAGATACTGGCCCGCGCCAAGGTCGAAGGGGCTGACATCGTGGGTCTCTCGGGCCTGATCACCCCGAGCCTGGAAGAGATGAGTTATGTGGCTGGCGAGATGCAGAAAGACGACTACTTTCGCATCAAGAAGATTCCGCTGATGATCGGCGGCGCCACCACCTCGCGCGTGCACACCGCCGTCAAGATTGCCCCGCATTACGAGGGCCCGGTGGTCTATGTGCCAGATGCCTCGCGCAGCGTGAGCGTGGCACAAGGCCTGCTGTCCGAGCAGGCGGCCAACTACATTGCAGAACTGAACACCGACTACGAGAATGTGCGCCGGCAGCACGCCAACAAGAGACAAATACCCCTATGGCCACTGGCCAAAGCCCGCGCCAACAAGACCGTGGTTGACTGGAGCCACCTCACGCCAACACGACCGAAGTTTCTGGGTCGTCGCGTCTTCAGGAATTTCGATCTGGGCGAGCTGGCCAAATTCATCGACTGGGGTCCGTTCTTCCAGACCTGGGATCTGGCCGGACCTTTCCCGGCCATTCTCAAAGATGACATCGTTGGACCGGAGGCGGTGCGTGTCTACGCCGACGGTCAGCGCATGCTCAAGCGTCTGATCGAGGGTCGCTGGCTGACCGCCAATGCGGTGATCGGCCTGTACCCCGCCAACACGGTGAATGACGACGACATCGAGTTCTACACCGATGAAACTCGCTCCCAGGCGGCTTTGACCTGGTATGGTCTGCGCCAGCAAACAGAGAAGCAAGTCGTTGTTGGCGAGAACGGTGAAAAAATCCAGCGACCGAGCCGCTGCCTGGCTGATTTTGTGGCACCCAAAGGGGTGGCACCCGACTACGCCGGGATGTTTGCGGTAACGACCGGCATCGGCGTCGACAAACGAGAAAAATACTTTACCGATGACCACGATGACTACTCGGCCATCCTGCTCAAGTCACTCGCTGACCGACTGGCGGAAGCCTTTGCCGAATGCCTGCACCAGCGTGTACGCACTGACCTGTGGGGTTACGCAATGCATGAGGCTTTGGCGGCTGAAGAACTGATTGCTGAAAAGTACCATGGCATCCGTCCGGCACCGGGCTACCCGGCCTGCCCAGACCACAGCGTGAAAAAAGACATATTTAAATTGCTGCATTGCGAAGACATCGGCATGGGCGTGACCGACAGCCTGGCCATGACACCGGCCGCGAGCGTCAGCGGCTTCTATCTGGGCCACCCCGACGGCTGTTATTTCAGTGTCGGCAAAATCGGCGACGATCAGCTCAAGGACCTGGCAGCCAGACGCCACATAAGCGAACAAGCGCTGCAGCGGCTGTTGGCACCCAATTTGTAATTACCTGCTGTTACATACTGGACTTGCTGCATCGCGTTCTTTGGTTTACCTTCGGCGCTGTCAGGCGTTAACCAATAACAGCTTAAAAAATCGCCTACTTTTTCGGACCCGTTTTGGGTCCATAGCATGGATATCCTCATGAACGATCATCTCAATCCTTCCAAGTCAACGCCCACCGTCAACAAGCCGCTGTGGGCAGCGGTGATAGTACTTGGAGTGGCCGCTCTGGCGATGGGCGCCGCGCTAATTCGTATCCAGACCCATCCGGAGGAGCCCCGCCTTGCCGTGTTGGCGGCCGCGGCCCCCGCTCCCATGATGGCGGCCAGCGACGCACAAGTGCCGGTTGCCGGCGACTCGGTTTCAATGCCAAAGGTGCAGGCAGTCCCCGCTGATCAGGCGCACGTAGCAGCAAAACCATTGGCAAAACAGGGTGCCAAGCGACCTGAGGCAGTGACCGCTGCGGAACCCACGTCCACATCGGCCGGTGAACCCGTTGCCACCAGTCACCCCTCGGGTCAGGTCGCCAAGCCGATCTGTTCCAACTGCGGCACCGTTAGAGCCGTCACAACGGTCCAGCGCGACGGCACCGCAAGCGGTGGTGGTGTCATCGCGGGCGGGGTTCTTGGCGCCCTGGTCGGTAACCAGGTGGGGGATGGCAACGGCAAGACCTTGGCCACTATTCTGGGTGCCGTCGGTGGCGGCGTAGCCGGCAATGCGGTCGAGAAGAAGATGAAGAAAGTAACTGTCTACCAGGTGCTGGTGCGCATGGAAGACGGCAGCACACGCAGCCTGGAGCAAGCCTCGGCGCCGTCGGTCGGTGACAAAGTGACAATTGACGGCAACGTGCTTCATGCCGACACCCGGTCGTCCCCGCAGTAGTTGTACTTGCGGGTTGGCTGGGAGAAGCTGTCGCCAAGGGAGTGGTCCCCACTATCACCCTGAGCGCGAGGATGTTTCTTCAAGTAGCTACAATCCTCGTTGCCGAATGGCCGGTGACCACTTCTGGCACTCGATGGCAAACTGTCAACTGAGCATCGCATCACATGCAAGAGGGTAACTTTTCATAACATGCGGCAAAAATTATCGAAATTCACGACCAGCATGATGGGACTGCTTGGAGACGCCACGGCCAATCTGAGTACTGAAAGTCGCGTCAACGAAATTCGTCAGGCAATGATGGACAGTCTTGCGGGCATCGGAGACAGCCATTCGGTGACAAAACTCACTGGACGGGTGCTTTACGCGCCGGACATTCAAGCGCTTTGGTACCTGCGCGGCGATGTGATGACCATGCTGGCTGGCCCGCTGGGAGAGTCTGTCGCCAAGGATCGCCTCTTAACCATTACCAAAATGTTCAATGGGCTGTTGCCATCAGGCCAGAAGTCACGTCACTCTCATCTGCACAGGTAGGCGCTGGTCACCCCCTGCCAGCGTGCACCTAATTTGCAACGCGCAGCGCACGCCGATATTGCATGGCCTCGGCCACGTGGGTTACCTGGGTACTGTGGGCACCGGCGAGATCGGCAATTGTGCGGGCTACTTTCAGCGCCCGGTGCGTGCTGCGCGCCGACCAGCCAAGGCGCACGGCGGCAACATTGAGGAACTTGGCTGCAGCCTCATCGAGCAACAGAAAGTCATCAATTTCCCGACCTTGCAAAGCGTGATTCACCTTCCCCTGGCGGGTCATCGCACGGCTGCGGGCAGCAGTGCAACGCTCGCGAATAGTGGCGCTGGACTCACCGGGGCGGGCGTGCAGCAAATCGGCGGCAGCCAAGGCGGGCACCTCCACGTGCAGGTCAATACGATCAACCAGCGGGCCGCTCAGTTTGCTTTGGTAACGTGCCACCTGGTCGGGAGTGCAGCGGCAGGCCTTTTGCACCGATCCCAGATATCCGCAAGGGCAGGGATTCATGGCACCGATCAACTGAAAGCGTGCCGGAAACTCGGAGCGTTGTGCGGCACGTGAAATCGTGATGGTGCCCGACTCCAGCGGCTCGCGCAGGGCCTCCAGTGCGGCTCGGGGGAATTCAGGCATCTCGTCCAGAAACAAGACGCCATGGTGCGCCAGCGATATTTCTCCCGGCCGCGGCGGCGAGCCGCCACCCACCAAGGCGACAGCACTGGCCGTGTGATGTGGACTGCAAGTAGGTCGCTCGGCCCAGCGCGCCAGCGAAAAACGCCCACCCAAGCTGGCAACAGCGGCGCTTTGCAGCGCCTCGTCCGTGGTCATGGGCGGCAGCAAACCAGCAAAACGGTGCGCCAGCATTGACTTGCCCGAGCCGGGTGGGCCCGTCAAAAGCAGGCTGTGACCACCGGCGGCTGCAATCTCCAGCGCACGCTTGGCGCCCGATTGACCCTTGACATCGGCCATGTCCAGGTATTGCTGGGCGGTGAACTGGGCCTTCGCGGTAACCCGCGACCATCCCGGGCTGGGCTCGGGTGTGCCAGCGTCCGCTAGCTGTGGCAAAAAATGTTGTACTACGTCCAGCAAGTGATTGGCCCGATAGACTTGGGCATCGGGTACCAGGGCCGCTTCTTCAGCGCTGTCTGGCGGCAACACCAGTTGGGTAACGATGTGCCCGGCGTGCAAAGCCAGACTCATGGCCAGCGCGCCGCGCACCGAGCGCAACTCGCCTGACAAGGACAACTCGCCGGCAAACTCATGGCCTGTCAATCTGGCGCCATCAATCTGCCCGCTGGCGGCCAGAATACCCAAGGCAATCGGGAGATCAAAGCGCCCCGAGTCCTTGGGCAAATCGGCCGGCGCCAGGTTGACCGTGATGCGTTTGTTGTGCGGGAATTCCAACCCCGAGTTCTGAATCGCCGAACGCACCCGTTCTCGGGCCTCTTTGACCTCGACATCGGCCAATCCGACCAGCGTAAAACTGGGCAGGCCGTTGGCCAGATGCACCTCCACCGTCACGGCCGCCGCCTCCAGACCCAGCAGCGCCCGGCTTTGCACCAGGGACAAACTCATGAGGTTTCCTCTCCAAAAGGGTGCGCAAAAATTGCGCAGTGCCATTCAAACGCACCACCACAGTGCTTACTGTATTTTTATACAGATATCTTAACGCAGACCACGAGGTTTGGTTTACATGGGGAAACAAGTCTTCACAAGGGGTCTGGCACGGTCCGTGCGTATAGCCTTCATCCCTCAACCCTTCCGGAGCACTTTATGAAATTGAAAACAACATCTGCATTTGCAATGTCAGCGCTGCTGCTCGGCACCTCAGCCATGGCTCAAACCAAAGCCCCCGAACCCGATTACACACTGGCGTACAACGTCGGCGTTACCACCGACTACCGTTTCCGCGGCATGGCGCAAACTTCGACCAACCCGGCGCTGCAAGGGGGCATTGACTTTACTCACAAGAGCGGTATTTATCTGGGTACCTGGGTCTCCAACGTTAGCTGGCTGAAAGATTACGCAGGCGCTACCGAAGGCTCCCTCGAGCTTGACCTGTATGGTGGCTACAAGGGCGAAATCAGCAAGGATTTCACTTATGACCTGGGTCTGATTACTTACCAATATCCCAGCAACAACGCGCCAACCAATGCCAACACCACTGAAATTTACGGCGCGCTCACTTATGGCCTGGTCACCGCCAAGTACAGCTACAGCACCGGCAATTTCATCGCCAACCCGAACAGCTCAGGCAGCGCGTACCTTGAAGTGGCGGCCAATTTTGACCTGGGCAATGGCTTCACTTTGACACCGCACGTGGGCCGCCAGACTATTTCCAACGTTACTGCTCCATTTAGTAACGCAGGGGATTGCACCGACTATTCTCTGACGCTGGCGAAAGACTTTGGCAACGGCTTGGCGGCCACCGTGGCAGCCTCGGGAACCAATGCCAACAAAATTTTCTACACCGACTCCAAAAACAAATACCTGGGCGACAGTGTTTTGGTGGTCGGCCTGAAATACAGCTTCTGATCACCACATCAATTTGAGGAGAACGCATGAAACTCGTAACCGCGATCATCAAACCCTTCAAGCTGGACGAGGTGCGCGAAGCGCTCTCCGCCATCGGCGTGCAAGGCATTACTGTTACCGAAGTCAAAGGCTTTGGTCGTCAAAAAGGCCACACCGAGTTGTACCGCGGTGCCGAGTACGTGGTGGACTTTCTACCCAAGGTCAAGATCGAAGCCGCCATTGACGACGAACTGGTGGACCGTGTCATCGAAGCAATTGAGGGCGCCGCCCGCACCGGCAAGATCGGCGACGGCAAGATCTTTGTCTACAACCTCGAGCAAGTCGTCCGCATCCGCACCGGTGAAACCGGCAAGGAAGCGTTGTAACGCCATCGCACAACCGACAAGAGAACACTGACATGAAAAAACTACTTGCCTCCCTTACTCTGGGTTTGAGTCTTCTGGCCGGTGGCACTGCTGCACTGGCACAAACTCCGGCAGCGGCCCCAGCCGCCGCGGCCTCGGCTGAAGCCAAGCCCGCTGAAGCAACCGCACCAGCGCCCATGGCCATGCCAGCGGCTGCAACTGCGACGGCCGCCGCCCCTGCGGCTGCCGCATCAGCGGCTCCGGCTCCGGTGCCCAACAAAGGCGACGTTGCCTGGATGATCGTCGCCACAGCCTTCGTCATCATGATGTCCATACCTGGCCTGGCGCTGTTTTACGGCGGCCTGGTGCGCAGCAAGAACATGCTGTCGGTCCTGATGCAGGTGTTTGTGACCTTCTCGATGATCGTGGTGCTGTGGTGCCTGTACGGCTACAGTCTGGCCTTTTCCGAAGGCAACCAGTTCATCGGTGGGTTTGACCGAGTCTTCATGAAAGGTTTGTTCGATCCGATGAAGGGTGAGTTTGCCAATGCTGCCACCTTCAGCAAGGGTGTGGTGATTCCTGAACTGCTCTTCATGGCGTTCCAGGCGACTTTTGCTGCCATCACCTGCTGCCTGATCATTGGCGCATTTGCCGAGCGCATCAAGTTCTCTGCCATGCTGGTGTTCATGGCGCTTTGGTTCACCTTCAGCTATGCACCGATTGCCCACATGGTGTGGTTCTGGATGGGTCCTGATGCCTACACTGGCAAGGAAGTGGTCGACGCCATGAACGCCAAGGCTGGGCTGGTCTGGCAGTGGGGTGCGCTTGATTTTGCCGGCGGAACCGTGGTCCACATCAACGCTGCGGTAGCCGGTCTGGTCGGTGCCTTTGTGCTTGGCAAGCGCACGGGTTACGCCAAGGAATCGATGGCACCGCACAGCCTGACGCTGACGATGGTCGGTGCTGCCTTGTTGTGGGTCGGCTGGTTTGGTTTCAACGCCGGCTCGGCGCTGGAAGCCAACGGTACCGCCGTGCTGGCCTTCATGAACACCTTCTCGGCCACTGCGGCTGCGGTGCTGGCCTGGTGTCTTGGTGAGGCGCTGATGCGCGGCAAGGCTTCCATGCTGGGTGCCGCTTCCGGCGCGGTTGCCGGCCTGGTGGCGATCACCCCGGCCTGCGGCAACGTGGGCCTGATGGGGGCCATCGTGATCGGCTTCGTCGCTGGCTTTGCCTGCCTGTGGGGTGTCAACGGTTTGAAGAAGATGATCGGCGCCGATGACTCGCTGGACGTGTTTGGTGTGCACGGTGTCGGCGGTATTGTCGGCGCGCTGCTGACTGGCGTCTTCAACAGCCAGGCCCTCGGTGGCCCCGGCCTCGTCGGTGACTGGGTGACCGCCGCTGTGTCATCGGTTCCGGTTGCAGATCAGGTCTGGATTCAGCTCAAGGCCGTTCTGCTCACCATCGTCTGGTCGGGCGTGGTCTCCTTCATTGCCTACAAGGTGGTTGATATGACCATCGGTCTGCGTGTCAGCGAAGAAGAAGAACGCGAAGGTCTGGACATCAGCTCGCACGGCGAAAGCGCTTACAGTCGCTAACTCTTATTTCTCCAGGAATTTGCCCACCCGAGCCAATGGCTCCGGTGGGCTTTTTTTGCTTCCCGGCTTCATCCCCGGGTATGCTTAGCCCTTATGTACTCCAAGCATTTTGGTCTGCGGCAGGACCCCTTTTCCATCGCACCCGACCCGCGTTACCTCTTCATGAGCGAGCGTCATCGGGAGGCGCTGGCGCACTTGCTGTACGGCGTGGCCGGCCCGCACCAGGCCGCAGGCGGCACCGGTGGCGGCTTTGTATTGCTCACAGGTGACATCGGCACCGGCAAAACCACCATTTGTCGCTGTTTTCTGGAACAGATTCCGGCCGGTTGCCATGTCGCCTACATCTTTAACCCCAAGCTCACCGTCACCGAGTTGCTGCAGTCCATCTGTGAAGAGTTCGACGTCAAAGTAGCGTATGCAGGCACCGTTGCTCCCACCGTCAAGGACTACATTGACGCACTGAATATTTTTTTGTTGAAGAGTCACGCGGCCGGGCAAAGCAGCGTGCTCATCATTGACGAGGCGCAGAACCTCGATGCTGCCGTGCTGGAGCAACTGCGCTTGCTGACCAACCTGGAAACCAATGAACGCAAACTGCTGCAGATAGTATTGATCGGACAACCCGAACTGCGCGCCATGCTGCAGCGCCCCGAGCTGGAACAACTGGCCCAGCGCGTGATCGCGCGTTTTCACCTTGACGCTCTGAACGAAGCGGAGACCGCACATTACATCGCACACCGTCTGGCAGTAGCCGGGCACAGCGGAGCGCTACCGTTTGACAGGCAGTCGTTGCAACGCATCCACCGACTCTCGCGTGGCGTGCCACGCCGCATTAACCTGCTGTCCGGGCGCGCTCTGCTGGGGGCCTGGGCGAATGGCTTGCAGCGCGTTGACCGTGCGGTGGTAGAGAAGGCCGCGACTGAAGTTTTTGGGCCTGAAATCACGCGTGGGACAACCCGCAGCCGACGACCCGCGGCTTATGCGCTGGGCGCTGGGGTGGTGCTGGCTGGCACCGCCATCGCCGCCTTCCTGCTGTGGCCGCAGCCACAAAAGGCGCAGCCGGCACGGCAAGCCGCGTTGGCCGAGCCGCCAGTCGCAATTTCGTCGCCTGTTGGGATAGAACCGTCTGCCGTTGTGTCTGCACCAGCCCGCCAAGTCGCCGCTTCAGCAGCGGGTCGGGTGCCGCCGGTAGTCCCCGGCGCCATCGAAGAGCTGGAAGCCCTGCTGGTGCAACTGCCGCGCGATATCAATGCGGCCTGGCGCGAGTTGGCCCCAACCTGGAGGCTGGCGGCCAGCGACGCCGACCCCTGCCAGTTCGCCAGCACACAGCAACTACAGTGCTACCGCACCGGCAAGCTCAGCATGCCGGTGCTGCGCCAGCTTGGACGCCCCGGCATCCTGACGCTGCAAGAGGGCGACGGCCCACCGATGTATGCTGTGCTCATCGGCCTGCGCGAACAGTCGGCCACGCTGCAGGTGGCGGGCCGGCTGCACACCGTCAGGCTGGTTTCACTGGGTCGGCTGTGGCGCGGTGACTTCGCCACCTATTGGCGTCCACCGCCCGGCTACAGCGCCGATCTGAACGACGGTAGCACTGGCCCGGCAGTTCAGCGGCTCGCCGGTCAACTTAGCCTGCTGGACGGTGTGCCGCCGCCAGTAGCAGCAGCCTCGTCCACTCTGGATGCTGCCCTGAGGGCCCGGGTGCGGGCTTTTCAACGAGCGCAAGGCCTCAAACCGGACGGGCAACCCGGTCCCATGACCTTCATGCAGATCGACGGCGCCACCGGTGATCATGAACCGCGCCTGCAAACCCATCCGCGATAGAACCATGTCCTACATTCTTGACGCATTGAAACGGGCCGATGCCGAACGCGAGCGCGGTGCCGTGCCCGGCTTGCACGCGCGCCAGGTGACCACCTCCGACAACCAGCCCGCTGCCGGCAAACGCAGCCACCTGGGTCTGGCCATTGCGGCGCCTTTGACACTGGGCTTCCTGGCGGTCGGCCTGTGGCTCTGGCAAAAACCTGAGGGCGCTACACGGTTGGCCAGCGTTCAACCGAACGCAACAATAACTGC
>JANXLW010000138.1 GCA_025354965.1 Betaproteobacteria bacterium | reverse complement strand
TCAACCGGGCCGAGCGTAACGGGACCAAGAAAGAGGTGCCGGGTTCGCGCTGGCGTGTGTTCCCCAAAGATGCGATGGAGAGTTTGAAAGATCTGCGCAAAGGCGTGGAAGTCAACCGCAACCGTGACGCCGACTGGGTGCGCGTGCTGGACAAAAAATCGAGCGACCGGCGCATTGGGCTGTGGGCTCATCTGACGGACACGGCGCAAGGCATTTTGCTGACCCTGACCGACGAAGACGGATACAGCGCCACGGCGCAGGCAGCTTTCGCCGGCGCAGACCGCCAGTTGGCCAGGGACACTGACACGGCCATAAGCAACCTGCGCGAGCACGTCAGCAAATTGGGCACCACGATTTTTGTCGCATTGGACGTCCAGGTGAAGTTTTCACAACCGTGGTTTGTTCCAACCTTCGTTCTCAACGCATTGCGCCGCGAAGCCGTTGCGGCACTGGAGGTAGTCCGCGCGCGTACCTTTGTCCACCTACCGCGCGCATTGCCGGCAGAGCCGCCGGCAGTCTATCCCGAAGACAGCCTGAGTTACCTGGCCAACGTGTTCAATCAAAAAGCACATGACTTTTACGCCCAGCACGGCGTCAAGGTGATCGCCGCCGCGTATGAAAGTCGGCAGGAACCCGGTGAAGTCAGCTTGATGATCACCAAGCACTGCGTGCGCTTTTCTTTGAGCCTGTGCCCCAAGCAGGCCAAAGGCATCACCGGCGTGCAAGGCACCATCAAAGCCGAACCCCTGCAACTCATCAATGGCAAAGAAAAGCTCACTCTGCGCTTTGACTGCAAGCCCTGCGAGATGCATGTCGTGGGCAAGATGAAAAACTCGGTGCTGCAGCAGGCCCGCAAGCAACCCGTGGCAGCTCCCACCGGCGTACCGATAAGCTTCTTCAAACGCAATTGATTTCGCCAACGTGTTGGAACCGATCACCCAACCCACCGGCGCGCGTTCCTCCACAACTGCATCCACGGGCTATGCAAGTCGCGGTCCAGGTTGGTCCAACTCATCTGGATATTGCGGAACACGCGCTCCGGGTGCGGCATCATGGCGGTGAAGCGGCCGTCCGCTGTGGTCACCGCGGTCAGGCCACCCGGGCTGCCGTTGGGGTTGAAAGGATAAGCCTCGGTCGGCGCACCAAAGTTGTCGGTAAAACGCATGGCGGCAATCGCCTTGTCAGCGTTGCCACGGTACTTGAAGTTGGCGAAGCCCTCGCCGTGCGCCACGGCGATGGGCAACCGACTGCCGGCCATGCCGGAAAAAAATATGGACGGGGATTCCAGCACTTCGACCATCGACAGGCGTGCCTCAAAGCGCTCGCTCTGATTGGTGGTGAAGCGCGGCCAGTCCTGCGCACCGGGAATGATGTCGGCCAACTCGGCAAACATCTGGCAACCGTTGCACACGCCCAGGCCGAAGGTGTCGACGCGATTGAAGAAGGTCGTGAACTGCTCCGCCAGGCCTTGGTTGAAAGTGATGGAGCGGGCCCAGCCAATGCCGGCACCCAATGTGTCGCCATAGCTGAAGCCACCGCAAGCCACCACGCCCTTGAAGTCGGCCAGATCGGCGCGACCGCTTTGCAGGTCGGTCATGTGCACGTCAAAGGCTTCAAAGCCGGCTTCGGTAAAGGCGTAGGCCATTTCGACGTGTGAGTTGACACCCTGTTCACGCAGCACCGCCACCTTGGGGCGGGCCAGCATGAGAGAGGGAACTTCCAAGTTTGTCATTGCGGGCTCGACCCGCAATCCATGGATCCCGGGTGCTGAAACCCCGGACTTGATCCGGGGCTGGGATGCCATCTGTACGGATGCCAACTCATTTGTTGCCCAATGAATGTGCAGACCGGGGTCCAGCGGGTCACCGGCGGCGGCGTGTTCCGCATCTGCGCAAGCCGGGTTATCACGCTGCTGGCAAATTTTCCAGCTGGTGCTGTCCCAGACTTGGTGCAGGTCTGATAGTTTGGCTCTGAACACAATTTGGGCATCACGCCAAATCTGAACCTCGCCGACACCCATCCCAACACTCGAATCAGCGGGACGGGTCTTGCCAATGACGTGGCTGTATTTGGACAGGCCATGCTCACGCAGGGTTTGCAAGACATTGTCGCGTTGTGCTGTACGCACTTGCAACACCACACCCAGTTCTTCGTTGAACAGGGCCTGCAGCGTCAACTCTTCGCGCCGGACACTGACCTGTCCTGCCCAATTCTTGCTGTCACCCACATCGGCGCGACTGTCGGTGATGCCGTCGCCCTCGGTGACCAGCAGATCGACATTAAGTGAGACACCGACATGGCCGGCAAACGCCATCTCGACCACGGTGGTAAACAGGCCACCGTCGCTACGATCGTGATAGGCCAGAATTTGGCCCTTGATACGCAGAGCATTGACGGCCATGACCAGGTTCACCAGGTCTTGCGGGTGGTCCAAGTCCGGCACCTCGTCACCCAACTGACCCAGCGTTTGCGCCAGCATGCTGCCACCCATGCGGTTACGGCCGCGCCCCAGGTCGATCAGGATGAGCGTACTGTCCTCGGCCGCGTCGAGCTGAGGGGTCAGCGTGCCGCGTACATCAGCCAGGGTGGCGAATGCTGTGACGATCAGCGACACCGGGGAGGTTACCTTTTTGGCACCCTGCTGGTCCGTCCATTGCGTGCGCATCGACAGCGAATCCTTGCCCACAGGGATGGAAATACCCAGCGCCGGACACAGCTCCAGCCCCACGGCCTTCACTGTGGCATAGAGTGCAGCGTCTTCGCCCGGCTCGCCGCAGGCTGCCATCCAGTTGGCCGACAGTTTGACCCGTGAGAGCTCGATGGGTGCAGCCAGTAAATTGGTAATAGCCTCGGCCACCGCCATGCGCCCGGATGCTGGCGCGTTGACCGTGGCCAGCGGTGTACGCTCGCCCATGCTCATGGCCTCGCCGGCAAAGCCTTTGAAGTCGGCCAGCGTTATGGCACAGTCCGCCACCGGCACTTGCCACGGGCCTACCATCTGGTCACGGTGCGTCAAGCCGCCCACGCTGCGGTCGCCAATGGTGATAAGAAAACGTTTGGACGCCACAGTCGGGCTGGCCAACACGTCAACACACGCTTTTTGCAGGTCCACACCGCTCAAATCAAGCGGTGCAAACGTGCGTCGCACTGTCGAAACATTGCGCTGCATTTTTGGTGGTTTGCCCAGCAGCACATTCATGGGCATATGGACTGGAGCCCCCACGTTCAGCACTGACGTGTCTTCTCTGCCCCCAGAGGGGGCTGTGTTTGCCTGGGGCGGCCCGGCGCGGCGCACGTTCGCGTGGTCATCGGTCAACACAAGATCTCGTTCTTCGGTCGCAACGCCGACCACAGCGAACGGGCAGCGTTCGCGTTCGCACAGGGCTTTAAACGTTTCCAGCGATTCGGGTGCGATGGCCAGCACATAGCGTTCCTGACTTTCATTGCACCAGATTTCTTTCGGTGCCATACCGGACTCTTCCAGCGGCACAGCGCGCAAATCGAAACAGGCACCGCGCCCGGCATCATTGGTAAGCTCGGGCAAGGCATTGGAAAGACCACCCGCGCCCACGTCATGAATGGCCAAAATAGGATTACTGGCGCCCAGAATCCAGCACTGGTTGATGACCTCTTGCGCGCGTCGCTCGATCTCCGGGTTGCCGCGCTGCACAGAATCAAAATCGAGCTCAGCCGCGTTGGCGCCACTGGCCATGGAACTGGCCGCGCTGCCGCCCATGCCAATGCGCATGCCGGGGCCGCCCAGTTGAATCAGCAGACTGCCCGCTGGAAATTCAACCTTGTGGGTCTGCGTGGCGTCGATCACGCCCAGGCCACCGGCAATCATGATGGGTTTGTGGTAGCCACGCTGTTCTTGCTGCTGCGACCGCACCCCGCTTTTATCTGTCACCGAATAACGCAGGCTTTGTTCGTATTCGCGGAAGTACCCCAGCAAATTGGGACGACCAAACTCATTGTTGAAGGCAGCACCACCCAAGGGTCCCTCCAGCATGATCTGCAACGGGCTGGCGATGTGGTCTGGCTTGCCGTAAGAGTCAATGGGGGTCGGATTCCAATTAATTCTGGACACAGTAAACCCGGTCAAACCCGCCTTCGGTTTCGATCCACGTCCCGTGGCACCCTCGTCACGTATCTCGCCACCGGCGCCAGTGGAAGCACCGGGAAAAGGCGAAATGGCGGTCGGATGGTTGTGCGTCTCCACCTTCATCAAAACATGGTGGGTGGCACTGCGCTTTTCATAAGCGTTGGCTTTGATGGCGCCCTGCCCTGACGCCGAGGTCGCGACAAAGCGTTCAACCAGCGCGCCTTCCATCACCGACGCGTTGTCCGAGTACGCCACCAGCATGTGCTGCGGATTCGCCTGGTGCGTGTGGCGGATCATGCCGAACAAGCTCATCTCTTGCGGCACACCGTCGATGGTGAATTCGGCATTGAAGATCTTGTGGCGGCAGTGCTCGCTATTGGCCTGCGCAAACATCATCAGTTCCACATCGGTCGGGTTGCGCTGCAATTGGGTGAAGGCCTGCACCAGGTAGTCAATCTCGTCAGCCGCCAGTGCCAGGCCAAACTGCGTATTGGCTGCTTGCAGCGCCGCCTTGCCGCCGGTCAAAACATCGACATGGGCCATGGGCTCGGCTTGCAATTCAGTAAACAGACCGCAGACGCCAGCCCGGTCAAACATCACACTCTCGGTCATGCGATCATGCAGCAGAGCGGCAATTTGGGCCAGTTCCTGATTCGCCAAAGCCGGCTTGCCGAGCAACCCGGCTTTCAGCGCGACGCGGTATTCAATGACCCTCTCCACCCGGCGCACCGCAAGGCCGCAGTTGTGCGCAATATCGGTAGCCTTGGAAGCCCAGGGTGATACCGTGCCAAACCGCGGTGTCACCACAATCAACGGGCCGACGGTGGGGCCGGCATACGGATCGCCATAGGTGAGCAAGGCCGTCAGCTGGTCTTTCAGTGCCACGGTCGGCACTGCATCCGTGGTCACCAGATGCAAAAAGCGTGCGGCCACACCACTGATTCTGTCGTGGATGGTTTGCAGGCTTGGCAACAGTTGCTGGATGCGGAATGGACTGAGAGCGCTGCCGCCCTCGAATTGGCTGATGTGCAGGGTCACTTTAGGGGGCCTGGTAAAGGAACGTTGAATTTTACTTGCCTCATGTTGCTTCGGATATGCAGCACGCTGCGCGCTACCAGTACGTCCCACATACTTATCTAATTACATTGATAAGTTATTAAAGTAAATGTATAATCGCCACCATGAAAGCACTCAAATTCATGGGCAGCAGCCTTGACGACTTGGCAAGCTTTCCTCTTTCACAAGACCACCCCGAAAACGGCCAAGACGGACGTTGATTTGGCTGCCAGGCGTTACATACTGATTGGAGGTTGATCCATGGTTAAAAAAATTACTTCTTCCGTTAAGGGCGCTGATAGCGTGGTGACGCCATCATGCGGTAATGTGTTCACAGACTTGGGCTTTGGACCAGGCGAGGCTGCTGTGATGGCACTGCGCGCTGATTTGATGGCACGGCTACGCATGCTGGTGCAGACAGAAGGATGGACGCAAGCCCAAGCGGCCGAGAGGTTCGGCATTGCGCAGTCTCGGGTGAGTGATTTGCTGCGCGGCAAATGGGACAAGTTCAGCCTGGATATGCTCATCACGCTGGCAGCACGAGCCGGACGTAAGGTGGAACTTGCGGTGGCTTGAACGAAGATTTTCTGGAGTATTGTTAAGTAAGCGACACGGGCTGTCGCATCTCTGCGCAGAATGATCTCGCCCCACCTGTTGGGTAACGATAAGCGGACTATGGATCACCGGTGCGGCAAACCATGTCGCAGAGATACCTGTCAATTCGCGGAATTGCACCCAATGGGATAATTACCCTATGACAATCACCTACAAACACGCCGAAGGCATTGCCGGCATGCGTGTGGCCGGCCGGCTGGCCGCTGAGCTGCTGGACTACCTCACCGCCTTCGTCAAACCCGGTGTCACCACCAATGAGCTGGACAAACTGGCCGACGATTACACCACGCAGGTACAGGGCGCCATCTCGGCGCCGCTGAATTACGCACCTTCGGGCCACAACCCCTATCCCAAGGCGATCTGCACTTCGATCAACCATCAGGTCTGTCACGGCATTCCGAACGACAAGCCGCTGAAAAGGGGCGATATCGTGAATATCGACGTCACGGTGGTCAAGGACGGCTGGCACGGCGACTCCAGCCGCATGTTCATGGTTGGTGATGTGTCGGTGGCGGCCAAGCGGTTGTGCGCCTTGACTTATGAGGCCATGTGGCGCGGCATCATCAAAGTCAAGGCCGGTGCTTATCTGGGTGACATTGGCCACGCCATTCAGACCTTTGCAGAAGGTCAGGGCCTGAGCGTGGTGCGGGAGTTTTGTGGCCACGGCATAGGTCGAAACTTCCACGAAGAGCCGCAGGTGTTGCACTATGGCCGACCCGGCACGCTGGAGCAGCTCAAAGCCGGCATGACGATCACGATTGAGCCGATGCTCAACATCGGTCGCAAGGAAATCAAGGAATTGGGCGACGGCTGGACCATCGTTACCAAAGACCATTCGCTGTCGGCGCAATGGGAACACACGGTGCTGGTCACCGAGTCCGGCTATGAAGTGTTGACGCTGTCGAAGAACAGCCCGTCGATTCCGTCCTTCGTGCCTGTGGTGGCAATGGCTGACTAGCCTTTCATGACTGATTTACTGGCACTGCGTAGTCATTTTCGCGCGCACAAAGCCGAGCTGCTGGATTCGCTCGCATCCAGCGGTACCTCCTCCACCCGGGGGGTGCGCGCAACGCTGGGAGCACTCTCCGATCTGGCCGATACGACACTGAAATCACTTTGGCAACACGCCGGGTTTACCAGGCCATTTGCCCTTGTGGCAGTCGGTGGATTTGGACGCGCTGAGCTTTTTCCATATTCGGATGTGGATGTGCTGGTTCTGTTGCCTGACCTCCAGTCCCCAACGCAAGACCCACAACTCCAGACCCGGATAGAAAGCTTTATTGGCAGCTGCTGGGACGCCGGACTGGAGATTGGCTCCAGCGTCCGCACTGTGACCGAGTGTCTGCATGAGGCCGCCAACGACGTTACGGTCCAGACCTCTTTGCTTGAAGCCCGACTGATCACCGGCAGTGACGCTCTATTT
>JANXLW010000117.1 GCA_025354965.1 Betaproteobacteria bacterium | reverse complement strand
GGGCCGGTGGCACGCCGCGTGAGCGCTTGCAAAAAGGCACGCCGGTACTGCGGGCACGCGATGACGTCTACACCAACCATATTCATGCCGACGACCTGGCGCGTGCCTGCGTCGCTGCCTTGTGGCGTGGCAAGCCGCAGCGTGTCTACAACGTCAATGACGACACCGTTCTCAAGATGGGTGATTATTTTGATCTGGCCGCCGATTTATATGGCTTGCCACGTGCGCCACGCGTGGCTCGAAACTCGGCGAAGGAGAAATTACCGTTGATGCTGCTCAGCTTCATGAGCGAGTCGCGCCGCATGGACAACGCGCGCCTTAAACGTGAACTGCGGCTGCGCTTGCGCTACCCAACGGTGAAGGCCGGTTTGTTGGCGCCGCTGAGTTAATGACGATTTTCGTCCCGGTTGTCGTGCCGGTCGCTGTCCCGTTGGTCGCGACGGTTGTCGTGACGATATTCGGGTTGACGGTAGTAACCTTCGCCTCGCGCATTTACATTGTGATTTTCCCACCAGCGATTTTGTTGATTGACCACGACAAATTGAACCGGGCGGCCGCACGCCTGATAGCGCACGCAATAGCGGCCCCAATGTTTGTGCTCCTGCGGTGACACGTGCAAGTACATCACTGGTGCGCCGTAGATGGGCCGGCCAACGATGACTGGCTGCACATTGATAACGGGCGGGGGCGGGTTGTCGCCGATGGCAATCTGGCCATACACGCCAGGAGCGAAAGCGCCACCAATGGTCAAGTTCATATAACTCTGCGCCTGAGCGGCGCCAGCGAAGGCAAGTACCAGCGCGGCGGCGGGCAGCGCAAACCAGCGCACCTTGCTGTTACCGGTTTGCGGGCCGTTGTCAACCTGATTTTGCAAATGGGTGTTCGGCATATCTTTCCTCGTTGTTGGTTGCAGTGCTCATACAACGCGCCAGGACGAGTTTTGCGACAGCCTGCTGAGTAAAGATTGATGACAGAGGGCAATCAGATGTAACCAGCGACTGTCATTTACCCTTAAAACTGGTATTTGACAATTACTAGTTATAAGAGTAAAACGTAAATAGCCGTGTGGCAGGTAACATCTGAGCGCACCAACAAACCCCGAGACTCTGATGAAGCAAATCCTCTCCATCCCCGAACAAATGGGCCCGCTCCTGCAGTCGGCTCGAAAATCAGAGCATTTGTCCCAGACTGCGCTGGCCCAGCGGCTGGGCATCAGCCAGAGCCGGATGTCGGCCATGGAGCTAGCCCCCGCTTCCATCAATCTGAAACAATTGCTGGCGGTGTGCGCTGCCTTGGGGCTAGAGCTGCTCATTCAGAACAAGGCAACGGCCACGCCCACCGTCGCAGCCAAGGCGCAGTGGTAGCTCATGGGCCGAAAATCTCATTCTCGCGCGCTGTCGGTCTGGACCAATGGCGAGCGCGTTGGCACCTGGGTTCTGCCGACCCGTGGCAACACCGAGTTCACCTACGACTCCGACTGGATGCGCTCGCCAAACGGTCGCCCGCTGTCACTGTCGCTGCCCTATACCGGCGCCCAGGCGCTCAAGGGTGACCGGGTCCGCAATTTCTTCGACAACCTGTTGCCCGACAGCGAACAAATTCGCCGGCGGCTCGCAACACGGTTTAAGACCGCGACCACCGAAGCCTTCGACCTGCTGCAGGCTTTGGGCAGGGACTGTGTGGGTGCCGTTCAGTTGCTGGGCGTTGACGAAGCGCCAATGAACGTTAAAAGCATCGAGGGCACGCCACTGACCGAGGAAGCAATAGAACAGTTTCTAATCCAGACCACGAGCGCCGGCCCTCTGGCGCAGCTCAATGAAGATGACACGCTACGCATTTCGCTGGCGGGCGCCCAGGAGAAGACCGCACTGCTTTGGCACAACGGTACCTGGTTGCTTCCCCATGGCACAACGCCAACCACCCATATCCTGAAGCTGCCGATGGGACTGGTGGCCCAACGCCAGGCCGACTTCAGTACCTCCGTTGAGAACGAGTGGCTTTGCATGAATCTGTTGGCCGAGTTCGACTTGCCGGTGGCCACCACTGCGCTGCTCAGATTCGGCAGCCAGAAAGCACTCGGCGTGGAGCGCTTCGACCGCCAGCTGCATTCCTCTGGTAGCTGGCTGATGCGCTTGCCGCAAGAGGATTTCTGCCAGGTTAAGGGCGTGCCATCGCACTTGAAGTATGAGAGCGATGGCGGACCTGGGCTGGCCGACCTGGCTGGCGTGCTCAGCGGCTCGGTGCACGCACAGCAGGACTTGTCCACGCTGCTCAAAACCCAGATTCTGTTTTGGTTGATGGCTGCGCCAGACGGCCATGCGAAGAACTTCAGCATTCGTGTCTTGCCGCAAGGGCGCTACGCTCTCGCCCCGCTGTACGACATCATGTCGATCTGGCCGGTGGAGGGTAAAGCCGCTAACCAGTTCTCCCGTCTTGAAGCCAAGTTGGCCATGGCGTTGCTGGACAAAAACAAGCACTACCACTGGAAGGACATTCAGCGTCGGCATTTCAACGGCACGGCTGCCAGGTATTTCCATCGCACCGACGCAGAAGATCTGATTGAACAGGTACTGGCGCGCACGCCGACCGCCATCGACAAAGTTGCCAGCAAGTTGCCCAAAGGCTTTCCTGAGAAAGTTGCCGAGTCCATCTTCAAGGGCTTGCGTCAGGCCGCTGACAAACTCGAGCGCATGCCAAAAAATTAGTTCGTGATGGTGGGAACTGAGAGATTCGAACTCTCGACCTACGGATTAAGAGAACGGCTGACTTTAAAAATATTTAAATAAATCAATACCTTGCGTCGCTTGCAAAGTTTTGAAGCCAGCTACGTTTAGTCCCAAACAGTCAACTTAGGTCATGATCAGCTACGTTTTCGCTACGCTCTATGAAAAATTTTCTCGAGGCCTACATTGAAGTGCTTGTTGGAAAAAACGATAAACACGCGCCCCATCAATTGATGGATAGAATTTCTTAAGGTCAAGCTTCACCAGTGGCACAGAGCCGGTGTGAACCTTTGCATTGGTAATGTAGGAACGCCCCTTGATTCCTGAGTGAAGGTAACGGCCAGGTGGCAGCCAGCTACTACGAAGCCGCCGATGATTACTACACCAGCGACACGGGGCCGAGCGCCTGGTGGGGACGAGCGGTGCACACGGGCGGACAAACGCTGGTCTATCTCACACCGATGCATGCCGAGGTAGGCCTGATCAAAAGGATGATCGCCAATATCCAGGCGGCCATCGCCTACGTCAAAAGAGCTGCGGAGCAGTTGCCAAAACTCAACCGCTGGCACGCGTTGGTTGACTACATCTGTGAGCGAATCACCCGCCAAACCATCCTGCCTACCCCACCTCCCGCGCTTCAAGGGGCCGGATAACTGCGATTTTTAGGATAAACGCAGTACACAACTAGTGTAGTTACGAAAATCCCTTGAAATCACAATAAACATAACTACAATAAACCTCGATGAAATTGACATTCGATCCCAAGAAAGACACCGCCAACGTAGCCAAGCATGGCGTCTCGCTGGCAGCGGCGGAAGACTTGGAATGGGAAACGTTGCAGTGCAAGGCAGACACCCGCCGCGATTACGGCGAACCGCGTCAGGTTGGGTACGTGATGGACGATGACCGTCTTTACTGCGTGGTATTTGTAGATCGTCCTGCCGACGCGCCTACAGAGCGTCGAGTAATCAGTTTGAGAAAAGCCAATCAACGAGAGGTAACGAGCTATGTCGCAAACGCGTTCAAATCCCAAGGCTGAGACCGTGACGATGCCGGACGGTCGTGTTCTGACTCTGCCTACGGATGCAGAAGAAGCGGCAATCAATGCTGGCATTGCGCATGACCCAGACACTTACGAGCTCAGTGACTCCGAGTTCAAACAGTTGCGCCGTGGGCGTCCACTTGGCAGCGGCAAGAAGGTGCAGATCACCTTGCGCCTTGACTCCGACATCGTGGAAGTATTCAAGGCTGGTGGCGCTGGCTGGCAAACACGGCTGAACGATGAACTAAAACGTTCAATGAAACGCCGACACGCATAACAGTTTTGCCCCAGCTAGGCTTAGCGGCTGAAAAGCGGTTTCCCCTGACCGTCTGCTGGTGGCTCTCATTCAGGGCAGCACTCAGGGGATGCATGATGGAAAAAACAATCGACTCAACTTTGCTTGTCGACGTTAGCGCCTTCGCAATCCTTCTCTCATTGGCTTGCCGACAATCAAGAAGCAGAACCCAACGCACGACCAAGACTGCTCTGTCATACGACAGTCGCGATGCTTACCTAGGTTGACCAGCAGCCTTTGGAACATCGCTTTGCCTCACAAAACTGCGTACTGATGGCTACGCTGTGGCTACGCGGAATAAAAAAGAAAAAAGCTTACTCACTTTTCAGTAGCAGGCTTTCAATATATGGCGCGGGTTAAAGTGGTGGGAACTGAGAGATTCGAACTCTCGACCTACGGATTAAGAGTCCGCTGCTCTACCAGCTGAGCTAAGTTCCCCGGGACGTTTTGAAGCGTCAAATCGAGCCGAGATTGTAGCGGCAAAGCAGGGGCAAATTAGCCTTGCACCGCTTAAAACAGACCAACATCAGCAGATGTTCCCCGGTTTTGTCACCACCCAGCGTGACGTAGTTCACTTTGGGGATGTCCATCAGCTTTTTGCCACCGGCGTAACTGACGCTTGGCGGCGCTGGTGGTGGAGTTTTGATGGGAAGGTTGGGTCGGGACAGGTTTACGACGGCGTCAGTGCTGCGCGTTCTGACATTGCACAGTACATTGTCTGGTTCAACACCGAGCGTCCTCATTCAGGTCTTAACGACGCCACGCCAGATGAGTTTTACTGGGCAAACCTGCCCACCATGAGGCAAGCTGCATAAAATGAAATCCTTGGTCCCGCAGGCGCAAGAAACTGATCGATAGTTTGGCTGTTTGGGATGCGCCTGCTGTCGTATATCGTGTTGCCGTTAATCCAACGCAATGGCGCGTGCCAAATTGCTACTTACCCAAGCCGTCAGGCCGGATGCGGTTGACTCGGCACTCCACGCAAGAAAAGCCGGGTCGCCGTGACGGCGTCGTAACTCTTCACCGGCACGGAAATGGATCAGATAATTTGGCCTGATTCAAGACCCATAGGTTCCTGCATGAATACCAATTTTCTCCAACTTTTGAAGACCCATCGCTCAATCAGAACGTATGAGGACCGTGCGGTAGAGCCGGCGTTAATTGACCGAGTATTGGAAGAATCTTTTCAAGGCTCTTCATCAAGCGGCAACCTTAACATGGTGTCGGTCATCAAGACCTTTGACGCCGGGCGCAAGGCGCATCTTTGCAAGCTGCACTTCGACCAGCCGATGGTGTTGCAGGCGCCACTGGTGCTGACCTTTTGTGCCGACAGCTTTCGCACACGGCAGTGGCTGACTCGGCGAGGCGCCCGTCTGAACTTTGGAAACTTCATCAGTTGGCATGTTGCCGCCTTCGATGCCATCATTGTTGCGCAAACCACCGCACTGGCACTTGAAAGCCTTGGCATGGGCATCTGCTACATGGGCACCAGCGACATGAAATATACGCCACAAGAGTTCGCGCGTGACTCCGCGAAGCTTCATGCGCTACTT
>JANXLW010000391.1 GCA_025354965.1 Betaproteobacteria bacterium | reverse complement strand
ACCCGATCGCCATGGAAGAAGGCCTGCGCTTTGCCATCCGCGAAGGTGGCAAGACGGTCGGTGCCGGTGTGGTTGCCAAGATCATCGCGTAAGGGAAAATCATGGCTACCAAACAGAAAATCCGCATCCGTCTAAAAGCTTTTGACTACAAACTCATCGACCAATCGGCCGCCGAGATTGTGGACACTGCCAAACGCACTGGCGCTATTGTCAAGGGCCCAGTGCCTTTGCCAACGCGCATGAAACGTTTCGACATTCTGCGTTCACCGCACGTCAACAAGACCAGTCGCGACCAGTTTGAAATTCGCACCCACCAGCGCCTGATGGACATTGTTGACCCGACGGATAAAACCGTTGATGCCTTGATGAAGCTCGATCTGCCGGCTGGTGTGGATGTTGAGATCAAGCTGCAGTAAATCGTTAAGAGTTTCGGTGCAAACCGGAGCCTTTTGAAGGTTCAGGTATCGAATGAACTTGCGTGTCAAATAGGTTCGGGATATACTGGCGGCCTCTATTGGACTTGCTATGTATTTCCAGCAGAGTTTTATTAACAGTCTCTCACGCAAAAACGCTGTAGCCAATTGAAGTTGCAGCGGTGAGAGTTACGGAGAAAACAATGAGTCTGAGCAACTCCCTAGGGTTGCTGGGCCGCAAGGTGGGCATGATGCGCCTATTCACCGATGAGGGGGACGCAATCCCTGTCACGGTGGTTGACGTATCCAACAACCGAGTGACCCAGGTCAAAACCCAAGAGAATGACGGCTATGTTGCCTTGCAGGTAACATTTGGCGCGCGCAAAGCTTCGCGCGTAACCAAGCCCGCCGCCGGTCACCTCGCCAAAGCAGGTGTCGAAGCCGGTGAAATCATTCAAGAATTCCGCCTGACCGCCGATGTAGCAGCCCTGTACAAAGCAGGTGCGACAGTGCCTGTGACAGCCGTATTTGCCGTGGGTCAAAAAGTTGACGTACAGGGTACTACTGTTGGCAAGGGTTTTGCCGGCACGATCAAGCGTCATCACATGAGCTCGCAACGGGCATCGCACGGTAACAGCCGTTCGCACAACGTCCCCGGCTCAATTGGTATGGCACAGGATCCAGGCCGTGTGTTTCCTGGCAAACGCATGACGGGCCATTTGGGTGATGACACTGTTACCACTCAAAACCTCGATGTGATTCGCATTGATGAGGCTCGTCAATTGCTCATGATCAGAGGTGCTGTTCCTGGTTCGGCTGGCGGTTTTGTAACCGTTCGCCCAGCCGTTAAAGTCAAGGCAGTAAACGCTGATACGAAAGGAGCGAACTGATGCAGCTCGAACTCCTGAATGACCAGGGCCAGGCCACTTCAAAATTTGAAGCACCGGAAACCGTGTTTGGTCGTGCTTACAACGAAGATCTGGTGCACCAGGTTGTCGTCGCTTTCCAGGCCAATGCCCGTCAAGGCACGCGCGCCCAGAAGGACCGCGAACAAGTCAAGCACTCGACCAAGAAGCCTTTCAAGCAAAAGGGAACGGGCCGCGCCCGCGCTGGCATGACATCCTCGCCTCTATGGCGCGGCGGTGGCCGAATTTTCCCGAACATGCCTGACGAGAACTTCGCCCAGAAAATCAACAAGAAGATGTACCGTGCTGGCATGGCATCTATTTTCTCGCAATTGGCACGCGAAGGCCGCCTGGCGGTGGTTGACTCCCTAACGGTGGATTCTCCAAAGACCAAGTCTTTGGCGGCAAAGTTCAAGGCCATGAATCTGGAGTCTGTTCTGGTGATCGCCGATGAAGTTGACGAAAACCTGTACCTGGCTTCCCGCAATCTGGTGAATGTTCTGGTCGTCGAACCGCGTTACGCTGATCCGCTGTCACTGGTTCACTACCGTAAGGTGCTTGTCACCAAGGCCGCCATGGACAAACTCAAGGAGATGTTCGCATGAGCCACGGTCCCAATACATCCAAGTTTGAAGAAGGTCGTCTGATGCAGGTGCTGGTGGCTCCCATCGTGTCTGAAAAGGCCACGATGATCGCTGAAAAGAGCAATTCCGTGACTTTCAAGGTGCTGCAAGATGCGACCAAATATGAAATCAAAGCCGCTGTGGAGTTGATGTTCAAGGTCGAAGTCAAAGGCGTCTCTGTGGTGAACACTAAAGGCAAGACCAAGCGTTTTGGCAAGTCGGTTGGCCGTCGCGACAACATTCGCAAGGCTTATGTGACGCTAAAAGCCGGTCAAGAGCTGAACCTTGGCGGGGAGGCTGCGTAATCATGGCTGTTATCAAAATGAAACCAACTTCACCGGGCCGTCGTGGCGTGGTGAAGATTTCGCGTGACCACCTGTACAAGGGTGAGCCCTTTGCGCCTTTGCTGGAACCCCAGTTTCAGCATGCCGGTCGCAATAACAATGGTCACATCACAACCCGTCACAAGGGCGGTGGTCACAAGCACCATTACCGTGTGGTTGACTTCCGTCGCACCAAAGATGGTATCCCGGCCAAAGTCGAGCGCATTGAATACGATCCAAACCGGTCGGCCCATATCGCTTTGGTGTGTTATGCCGATGGTGAGCGTCGTTACATCATCGCTCCGCGTGGCCTTGAAGTTGGTGCTTCCATCATGAGCGGTGCGGAAGCCCCCATTCGTGTTGGCAACACATTGCCGATCCGCAATATTCCAGTCGGCTCCATTGTGCATTGCATTGAGTTGCAGATTGGCAAGGGCGCGCAAGTCGTGCGTTCTGCTGGTACCTCGGCGACCCTGCTGGCGCGTGAGGGTACTTATGCCCAGGTGCGTATGCGTTCCGGTGAGGTCCGCAAGATCCACATTGAATGCCGCGCAACACTGGGTCAGGTAGCCAATGAAGAACACAGCCTGCGTCGACTCGGCAAGGCCGGTGTCAAGCGATGGATGGGTATTCGCCCGACCGTTCGCGGTGTTGTCATGAACCCAGTGGATCACCCCCATGGCGGCGGCGAAGGCAAGACCGGTGAAGGCCGTCATCCAGTCGATCCTTGGGGTAATCTGAC
>JANXLW010000231.1 GCA_025354965.1 Betaproteobacteria bacterium | reverse complement strand
GGTGCCTATTCTGCGGCCGGAAAAAGCCTTTGTCGGTACCGGAATCGAACGCGTATCGGCAGTTGACTCAGGTACCGTGGTGACCGCCACGCGGGGTGGTGTGGTTGATTACGTGGACGCGACCCGCGTCGTGATTCGCGTTAACGACGCCGAAGCACAAGCGGGTGAAGTGGGTGTGGATATTTACAACCTCATCAAATACCAACGCTCCAACCAAAACACGAACATTCACCAGCGACCCATCGTCAAGAAGGGCGACAAACTGGCCAAGGGCGACGTTATTGCGGATGGTGCGTCGACCGATTTGGGCGAGCTGGCCCTGGGTCAGAACATGCTGGTTGCGTTCATGCCCTGGAACGGCTACAACTTCGAAGATTCGATCTTGATCAGCGAGCGTGTGGTGGCGGAAGACCGCTACACCTCAATCCATATCGAGGAGCTGGTGGTCATGGCGCGCGACACCAAACTGGGGTCGGAAGAAATCACTCGCGATATCCCCAATTTGAGCGAGCAACAGCTCAACCGTCTGGACGAGTCGGGCATCATCTATGTGGGGGCCGAGGTTCAACCAGGTGATACGCTGGTAGGCAAGGTCACGCCCAAAGGCGAGACCACGCTGACACCGGAAGAAAAACTGCTGCGCGCCATCTTTGGTGAAAAAGCCAGTGATGTGAAAGATACTTCACTGCGTGTCGATCAGGGCTCGCAAGGGACTGTGATTGATGTGCAGGTGTTCACCCGTGAAGGCATTGTGCGCGACCGCCGGGCGCAGCAGATCATTGACGATGAATTGAAACGCTTCCGTCTTGATCTGAATGACCAGCTGCGCATTGTGGAAGCTGATGCATTTGACCGCATTGAGAAACTACTGATCGGCAAGTCTGCCAACGGTGGTCCGCAAAAGCTCGCCAAAGGCAGCAAGATCGACAAGGCTTATTTGACCGCGGTGGAGAAATTCCACTGGTTCGATATTCGCCCTGCCGATGATGACATTGCAGCGCAGCTGGAGAGCATCAAGAACTCGCTGGAGCAAACGCGCCACAGCTTCGACCTGGCCTTTGAAGAGAAGCGCAAGAAGTTGACTCAGGGCGATGAACTGCCGGCTGGCGTGCTGAAGATGGTCAAGGTCTATCTGGCCGTCAAACGTCGCTTGCAACCAGGTGACAAGATGGCCGGTCGTCACGGCAACAAGGGTGTGGTGTCCAAGATTGTGCCGGTCGAGGATATGCCCTATATGGCCGATGGCACACCCTGCGACATTGTTCTCAACCCGCTGGGCGTGCCATCGCGGATGAACGTCGGTCAGGTGCTGGAAGTGCATTTGGGCTGGGCGGCAAAAGGCATCGGCCAGCGCATCGGTGACATGCTGCAGGCTGAAGCCAAACTGGCGGAACTGCGCAAATTCCTGGAGACGCTGTACAACGGCTCCGGTCGCAAGGAAGAAGTATCGAAACTGAGCGATGACGAAGTGCTTGAGATGGCAGGCAACCTGAGCGCCGGCGCCACTTTTGCCACGCCGGTGTTTGATGGTGCCTCTGAAGAAGATATTCGTGGCATGTTGAAACTGGCTTACCCGGACGATATCGTCAAAGCCAAAGGGTTGACGTCGGCGCGCACGCAAGCCCATTTGTTCGACGGTCGAAGCGGCGACGCTTTCGAGCGTCCGACCACGGTCGGCTATATGCATGTGCTCAAGCTTCACCATTTGGTGGACGACAAAATGCACGCCCGCTCCACCGGTCCGTACAGCCTTGTGACGCAGCAACCACTAGGCGGCAAGGCGCAGTTTGGTGGCCAGCGCTTCGGTGAGATGGAGGTCTGGGCGCTGGAAGCCTACGGTGCCGCCTACACATTGCAGGAAATGCTCACTGTCAAATCTGATGACGTGCAAGGGCGTACCAAGGTGTACGAAAGCATTGTCAAAGGTGAGCACTCGATCGATGCCGGTATGCCGGAATCGTTCAATGTGCTGGTCAAGGAAATTCGATCACTCGGTATCGATATCGAGTTGGAACGCGGCTAAACACGGACAAGAAAAGGATTCAACATGAAATCATTACTCGACCTGTTCAAGCAGTTCACCCCGGATGAGCACTTCAGTGCCATCAAGATTGGCATGGCCTCTCCCGAGAAGATCCGTTCCTGGTCCTTCGGTGAAGTTAAAAAGCCGGAAACCATCAACTACCGCACCTTCAAACCTGAGCGTGATGGACTGTTTTGCGCCAAGATTTTTGGCCCTATCAAGGACTACGAATGCCTGTGCGGGAAGTACAAGCGGCTCAAACATCGTGGCGTGATCTGCGAGAAGTGCGGCGTTGAAGTGACGCAGACAAAGGTGCGCCGCGAGCGCATGGGTCACATTGATCTGGCGGCGCCTTGTGCTCACATCTGGTTCCTGAAGTCACTGCCGTCACGCCTGGGCTTGGTGCTCGACATGACCTTGCGTGACATAGAGCGTGTACTGTACTTTGAAGCTTACGTGGTGACCGATCCCGGCATGACCCCGCTGAAGAAATTCAGCATCATGTCGGAAGACGACTTTGACGCCAAGTTCAAGGAATATGGCGACGAGTTTCAGGCCAAGATGGGTGCTGAAGGCATCAAGGATTTGCTGCAAAGCATCGACATCGAAGGATCGATAGAAAAGCTGCGCAACGATCCGACCGGCTCGGAACTGAAGATCAAGAAAAATACCAAACGCCTCAAGTTGCTTGAAGCGTTCAAAAAATCCGGCATCAAGCCCGAGTGGATGGTGCTGGAGGTGTTGCCGGTATTGCCACCAGACCTGCGTCCGTTGGTGCCGCTGGACGGTGGTCGTTTTGCCACCTCGGATTTGAACGACTTGTATCGCCGCGTGATCAACCGCAACAGCCGCTTGCGTCGTCTGCTGGAACTCAAGGCACCCGAGATCATTGCGCGCAACGAAAAGCGCATGTTGCAAGAAGCGGTCGACTCATTGCTGGACAACGGTCGTCGCGGCAAGGCCATGACTGGCGCCAACAAGCGTGCACTCAAATCGCTGGCCGACATGATCAAGGGCAAGAGTGGTCGTTTCCGCCAGAACTTGCTGGGCAAGCGGGTCGACTATTCAGGCCGTTCGGTGATTGTGGTGGGCCCGACGCTCAAGCTTCATCAGTGCGGTCTGCCCAAGTTGATGGCGCTCGAGTTGTTCAAGCCTTTCATCTTCGCTCGCCTGGAAGCCATGGGTATTGCCACCACCATCAAGGCCGCCAAGAAAGAAGTTGAGTCCGGTACGCCGGTGGTGTGGGACATTCTGGAAGAAGTGATCAAAGAGCACCCTGTGATGCTGAATCGCGCGCCCACCCTGCACCGTCTGGGCATCCAGGCCTTCGAGCCGATCCTGATTGAAGGCAAGGCCATTCAGCTGCACCCGCTGGTTTGCGCCGCGTTCAACGCCGACTTTGACGGTGACCAAATGGCGGTTCACGTGCCGCTTTCGGTAGAAGCACAGGTTGAATGCCGCACCTTGATGCTGGCTTCCAACAATGTGCTGTTTCCGTCCAACGGCGAGCCGTCGATTGTGCCGTCGCAAGACGTCGTGCTGGGTTTGTATTACACGACCCGGGATCGCATCAATGGCAAGGGTGAAGGTCTGATTTTTTCCGACACCGGTGAAGTACAGCGTGCTTTTGACGCCGGCGAGGTGGAACTGACTTCCCGCATCAATGTGCGCTTGACCGAGTACACCAAGGACAAGCTGACCGGAGAATTGCTGCCATCCACCAAACTGTGGGAAACCACCGCTGGTCGCGCCCTGCTGTCGGAAATTTTGCCCAAAGGACTGCCTTTTGCAAACATTAACAAGGCGCTGAAAAAGAAAGAGATCTCAAAGCTGATCAATGTCTCGTTCCGCAAATGCGGACTCAAGGAGACTGTGGTATTTGCCGACAAATTGCTGCAATATGGTTTCCGTCTGGCGACCAAGGCCGGCATCTCGATTTGCATTGACGACATGCTGGTGCCTTCTGAAAAGCCCGCCATCATCGAACGCGCCGAAAAAGAGGTCAAGGAGATCGCTCAGCAATACACGTCGGGACTGGTGACTTCGGGTGAACGCTACAACAAGGTGGTGGACATCTGGGGCAAAGCCGGTGACGAGGTCTCCAAGGTGATGATGGCACAGTTGTCCAGGGAAATGGTCACGGACCGCCATGGCAAGCAAGTGCAGCAAGAGTCATTCAATTCGATCTACATGATGGCGGACTCCGGTGCCCGTGGTTCAGCGGCTCAGATTCGTCAGGTGGCCGGCATGCGCGGTCTGATGGCCAAGCCGGACGGCTCCATCATCGAGACGCCGATCACCGCCAACTTTCGCGAAGGTCTGAACGTGCTGGAGTACTTCATCTCGACGCACGGTGCCCGAAAAGGTCTTGCCGATACGGCGTTGAAGACAGCCAACTCGGGATACCTGACGCGTCGCCTGGTGGACGTGACGCAGGACCTGGTGGTCACTGAACAGGACTGCGGCACGCACGGTGGCTATTTGATGCGCGCTATTGTCGAAGGCGGTGAAGTCATCGAGTCTTTGCGTGACCGCATTTTGGGACGCACCTCGGCCGATGATGTGGTGCATCCGGAAAACCGATCCGTGCTGGCCCCGGCCGGAACCATGCTGGACGAAGACCTGATCGAAGAGTTGGAAATCGCCGGTGTTGATGAGGTCAAAGTGCGTACCGCTTTGACTTGCGAAACCCGTTTTGGCATTTGTGCCAAATGCTATGGTCGCGATCTGGGCCGCGGTGGTCTGGTGAACGGCGGTGAAGCGGTTGGTGTGATTGCGGCGCAATCGATCGGTGAGCCCGGTACCCAGTTGACCATGCGCACGTTCCACATTGGTGGCGCCGCATCGCGCGCGGCAATAGCGTCCAGTGTGGAGGCCAAGTCGAACGGCAGTATCGGCTTCAACGCCACCATGCGCTATGTGACAAACGGCAAAAAGGAACTGGTGGTGATTTCCCGTTCCGGTGAAATCGTCATTCACGACGAACATGGCCGTGAGCGCGAACGTCACAAGGTACCGTACGGCGCCGTGCTGGCGGTGAAGGCCGACCAAGGCATCAAGTCTGGCACGATTCTCGCCAATTGGGATCCGTTGACTCGCCCCATCATCACTGAGTTTGCCGGTAAAGCCCGCTTCGAAAATGTCGAAGAAGGTCTGACCGTGGCCAGGCAGGTGGACGAGGTGACGGGCCTGTCGACCATGGTCGTGATCGATCCGAAGCGCCGAGGTGCCGCCAAAGTGGTCCGTCCGCAAGTCAAGTTGATTGACGTGTCCGGCAATGAGGTCAAAATTCCGGGCACCGACCACTCGGTGACCATTGGTTTCCCGGTTGGGGCATTGGTCCAGGTGCGCGACGGTCAGGACGTGGGTCCTGGCGAGGTGCTGGCACGGATTCCGATTGAAGGCCAGAAGACGCGCGATATTACCGGCGGTTTGCCGCGGGTGGCTGAATTGTTCGAGGCCCGCTCGCCGAAAGACAAGGGCGTTCTGGCGGAAATGACGGGTACTGTGTCATTCGGTAAAGAGACCAAAGGCAAGGTTCGTCTGCAAATCACTGATCCTG
>JANXLW010000376.1 GCA_025354965.1 Betaproteobacteria bacterium | reverse complement strand
CGCGCAACTCGCGCGGGTAGCGCACCGTCACGCCAAAGCGCTCACGACCCTCGACGGTGGTCGTCACCATCTCGCCACCCAGCGCGGCGCCGACCACATCCATCAGGTCGCCCACGCCCAAGCCGTAGCGGGCCAGTTGCTCGCGATCGGGCTCGATGTTGAGGTAAAAGCCACCGGTGATGCGTTCGGCAAAAGCGCTGCTGGTACCGGGCACGGTTTTCACCACCGCCTCGATTTGTCTGGCCAGTTTTTCCATCTCGCCCAAGTCCTTGCCGAAAACCTTGATGCCGATCGGCGTGCGGATACCGGTCGACAGCATGTCGATGCGGGCCTTGATCGGCATGGTCCAGGAGTTGGCAACACCGGGGAACTGCAGCGCCTGGTCCATCTCGGCGATCAGCTTGTCAATGGTTAGCCCGGCACGCCATTCGGATTCTGACTTGAGGTTGATGACGGTCTCGAACATCTCGGTCGGCGCCGGATCGGTCGCGGTGTTGGCGCGCCCGGCCTTGCCATAGACTGAAGCCACTTCGGGGAAGCTCTTGATGATCTTGTCCTGCGTCTGCAACAGCTCGGCGGCCTTGGTGATCGACATGCCCGGCAGGGACGCCGGCATGTAGAGCAGGCTGCCTTCGTTGAGCGTCGGCATGAACTCGGAGCCAAGCTGTGATGCTGGATAGTAAGAGACACCCAACACCAGCAGCGCTGCGAGCACGGTCAATTTCTTCCAGCGCATGACACCGGCAATGATGGGGCGGTAAACCCAGATCAGGAAACGGTTCACCGGATTTTTCGCCTCCGGCATCACCTTGCCGCGAATGAACAGCAGCATCAGCACCGGCACCAGAGTCACCGACAGCAGTGCCGCACCCGCCATCGAGAAGGTCTTGGTGTAGGCCAATGGCGAGAACAAGCGCCCCTCCTGGCCTTCCAGGCTGAACACTGGCAAAAACGAGACGGTGATGATGAGCAGCGAGAAGAACAGCGCCGGCCCAACCTCTTTGCAGGCCGCCAGCATGGCGTCAAACCGCTCGCCGGTGCTGTGGCCTTCAGGCAAGCGCTCCAGGTGTTTGTGGGCGTTTTCGATCATGACGATGGCGGCGTCGATCATGGCGCCGATGGCAATCGCAATGCCGCCCAGGCTCATCAGATTCGAACTCATGCCCAGCAGCCGCATGGCGATGAAAGAGATCAGTATGCCCACCGGCAGCATCAAAATGGCCACCAGCGCGCTGCGCACATGCAACAGAAAGACGACGCAAACCGCGGCCACAATGAGCGACTCCTCCAGCAGCGTGCGCTTGAGGGTATCGATGGCGCGGTTGATCAGTTCGGAGCGGTCGTACACCGTTTGTACCGTCACCCCGGCTGGCAAGCCGGGGCCGATCTCGGCAATCTTCTCTTTCAGATTCGAGATCACCTCCAGCGCGTTCTGGCCATAGCGGGCCATGGCGATGCCCGAGACCACTTCGCCTTCACCGTTGAGTTCGGTCACGCCGCGGCGCTCATCGGGCGTGAGCTCCACGCGGGCGATGTCGCGGATCAGCACCGGCGTGCCCTTGTCGCTCTTGACCACCAGCATCTCGATGTCGCCTTTGCCACGCAAATAGCCTTTGCCGCGCACCATGTACTCGGTCTCGGCCATCTCGACGGCGCGACCACCGACATCGCGGTTCGAGTCGCGAATCACCTGGGCCACTTTCATCAACGGAATGCCGTAGCTGCGCAGCTTGACCGGGTCCACCGTCACCTGGTAGGTTTGCACAAAGCCGCCCACCGATGCCACTTCGGCCACACCGTGCGCTTTGGTCAACTGGTAGCGCACATACCAGTCCTGGATGGAGCGCAGTTCCGCCAGTGTCTTGTCCTTGGCCAGCAGCGCGTACTGGTAAACCCAGCCAACGCCGGTGGCATCGGGGCCGATCTGCGGCGTGACGCCACGGGGCATGCGCCCAGAGGCAAAGTTGAGGTACTCCAGCACGCGTGAGCGGGCCCAGTAGATATCGGTGCCGTCTTCAAAAATGATGTAGACAAAGGACGCACCGAAGAAAGAGAAGCCGCGCACCACTTTCGATTTGGGTACCGACAGCATGGCGGTGGTCAGCGGGTAGGTGACCTGGTCCTCCACCACCTGCGGCGCCTGGCCCGGGTACTCGGTGTAGACGATGACCTGCACGTCCGACAAGTCGGGCAGCGCGTCGATCGGCGTGCGCAGCACGGCAAAGATACCCCACAGCGTAATGAACAAGGTGGCGAGCAGAACCAGGAAGCGGTTCCTGCCCGACCATTCGATGATGTTGGCCAGCATGGTTATTTCTTGACGCTGGTGATGACCCATTCACCGGGCTGGCGCTCAACAAACTCGACGGCAACCTTGGCACCCGGTTTCAAGTCCTTCAGCAGCGACGCGTTGGCAACCTTGAACTCCATGGTCATGGCCGGCCACTTGAGGCTGGCCACCGGGCCATGATTGAGACTGATGGTGCCGTCTTTCAAATCGATGCTGTCGATGGTTCCTTGCGCCTGGTGACCAGCGGCTTTTGCCACTGGCGCGCTGGCCGTTGCCGAGGGCGCTTTTGGCGCCTCACCGAATCCACCCACAGCGGCCTTGAGGTTGCTCTCGGCATCAATCAGGAAGTTGGCCGCAACCACCACCTGTTCGCCCTCTTTTACGCCCTCACGCACCTCCACGTAGTTGTCGCTGCGCTCACCCAGCTTGACCTCACGCGGCGCAAAGCGACCCTCGCCCTGGCTGATCAAAACGATCTGGCGCGTGCCGCTGTCGATCACGGCGGACAAGGGCACGGTAACCCCCTTGAGCTTGGCCACTACCGCGACTTCCATCTGAGCGAACATGCCCGGTTTGAGCAACATGCCTGGGTTGGCGAGCTCCACGCGCACCGGCACCGTTCGCGTCTCGGCCTTGAGCGTCGGATAGACATAAGTCACAGTCCCGGCAAAGACCTTGTCCGGGTAGGCGTTGATAGTGACCTTCGCTTTGACTCCCGATTTGATCAGGCCGATGTCCTGCTCAAAGACGTCGGCAACCACCCACACAGCCGACAAATCTGCGATTTGATAGAGCATCTCGCCGGGCATGAAGCGCATGCCTTGCACCGCTTTTTTCTCCATCACGATGCCGGTCGCTGGCGAGCGGAACGTCAAGGTGCGTTGCGTCGCGCCGGTCTTGGTCAGCGCCTTGATTTGTTCGTCGGAAATGTCCCAGTTGCGCAGACGTTGCAGGCTCGATTCAGCCAACTGCTTCATGCCGGCCTGCGTTTCACCGTCTGCTGCCTTCAGGGCCTCCACGCCTTGCACGGCAATGGCGTATTCGCGCTGGGCTGACACCAACTCCGGGCTATAGACCTCAAACAGCGGCTGGCCCTTGGCCACCGGCTGACCGGTGACATTCACATGCAGTCGCTCCACATAGCCTTCAAACTTGGACGCGACGGTGAACAGGCGACGCTCATCAGGCTCGATGCGCCCGGCTGCGCGCACCGATCGGTCGAGGCTGCGCAGCTGTGCCGTCTCGGTGCGCACGCCCAGTTTTTGAATCTTCTCGGTGCTGATCCTGAGCTGGTTGGTTGCTACCGGTTCCTCGTCCGCCCCGCCCGCATAGACCGCGATGTAGTCCATGCCCATCGGGTCTTTTTTCGGTGTCGGTGAGGTGTCGCTCAGACCCATCGGGTTGCGGTAATACAAAAGTTTTTTCTCGACTTTCGCTGCGGTTGCGCTCGCGCCAACGGTGCCGGACGTCGCCGTTGCACTGCCTTGAGGCAGAGCTGCTGTGCCCTTGTGACCTTGCCAGTAGCCAGCCCCAGCGGCCAGTGCCACGGCGATGACGCCCATGGCAATTGCAGCGCCCTGTTTCATAAATCTTCCCCAATCAATTTTTCGATCTCGGCGAAACGCATTTGCGCTTCAAACTGTGCCTTGATCTGGTTTTGTCTGGCCTGACGGATTTGCCGCTGGGCGTCCAGCAGGGTGGCGAAATCCACTTTGCCATTCTCGTAGCCGGCCAGGGCGGAACTAAAAGTCAACTCCGCCTGCGGCAGCAAGCTGCTGGTCATCAGCATGTCGCTGTGTTGCGCCGCCTCCATGGCGGCAAGATTCTCGGCCAGGTCGGACAGCAGTTGATTGGCGAGAGCCTCCTTACGCGACTGCGCCGCCGACAACATGGCCTCGGATTCACGCTCCTGGGCGCGCCTTGTAGACTGCTGCAGCGGGATGTTGACTTCCAGCATCAAGCCCCATTCCTTGATGGCGCTCTGGTATTGCGTGGGCGAAATACTGAGCGTGAAATCGGGGTAGCGATTCTTGTAGGTCAAGTCACGATTTTTTTCCGCCGCCCTGATGCGCGCCTCCTCGGTGAACAGTTGCGGATTGTGCTGGCGCGCATGCTCCGCCAGTTTGCCAAAATCAAGTTGCGCCAGGCCAGGAACGGTGCGCAGTATTTCCGGCGCTGCCAAGGGGGCGGTGGCAGGCCGGGCCAACAAGGTGTTCAGACGTGCATCGACCTGGCGGCTTTCGCTCTCCAGTGCCACCAGTTCGTTCTTCATATTGGTCTGCTCGACCTGGGCCCGGATGACGTCCTGCTGGGCCGCCAGACCGCCGGCATAGCGGGCCTGGGAAATTTTCTCCAGCCGCTGCATCAAATCCAGAATTTCCTGAGTCAGCTTTTCACTGCCACGCAGGTAATGGCGCTGGGCTTGAGCGGACTTGATCTTCGCTTTCAGCTCGGACCAGCTCACGCTCACCTTGCTCTGGCTGCCATCGGCTTCGAGTTGCGCAATGTCGCGCTTCAGACCGCGCTTGCCAAACCACGGCAAGTCCTGCATCAAGGTGTAGCGGGTGCTGCCGACGTTGGCTGGCAAAAGCGTCGGATTCTGTTCCCCCATTTTGGTGATGTCCATCCACTCGGTGCGGAACTTCGGATCCGGCAACGCACCGGCTGGCGTGACGCGCTCGGTAGCGGCCTGCGCCTCGTAACGCATGCCGGCGTAGTCGGGATTGCGCTCCTTGGCGAGCGCCAGCAAACTCTCCAAACTGGCTCCCGGCACCGGTTCGTCGGCAAAGGCCGCGCTCAACGCGCCTGCAGCCAGGATCGATACCAGCGCACCGGCACGCAAACCAAATTTCATTTGGCCAACTCAATGGCCATGATGACCAGCGCGTCGCCGCGCATTTCGGCACTGAACTTGACCTTGTCGCCGGCCTTGAGCTTGCTCAGCAACGCCGGGCTTTTAACCGGGTAAGACATCGTCATGGCCGGCATTTCGGGGTTCTTGATCGGGCCGTGCTTGAGCAAAACGGTGTTGGCCTTCAGGTCGATCTTCTTGATTTCCCCGTCCGCCATGGCATTGGCCATGGGCATCGCGTTGCTGTTGGCGGCTGCCATTTGCATGTTTCCCATCGGCATGCTTCCCATGGCGCTGTGGTCATGGGTTTGGGCAAAGACAGCGCCGACAAAAAATGCGCCGAGTGCCAACGCAACCGACCGAGAGTGGGGAATGTGAATGCGGTTCATGAGAAGCTCTTTGAGTATATTGGTCCAATGTCGTCACCAGGGTTGGCGAGAACGTTGCAGCAAAGTGTAAAAACGCAATGCCGGCTCCTACATGACCGGATCATTACATTGTCGTAATCTTTGTCCGTCGTCAGACACGCCCCCGACGGAGAACGAGCGCCAGGTTCAACGCAGGCGCAAGGCGTTGCCAATGACCGAGGCCGAGCTGAAGCTCATGGCCAACGCCGCAATCAAGGGCGACAGCAGCCAGCCTGTCGCTGGATACAGCACACCGGCGGCGACCGGGATGCCAAGCGCGTTGTACAAAAAGGCAAACACCAGGTTTTGCTTCATGTTGCCCACGGTTGCCCGCGACAGCGCCAGTGCTGCGGTGATGCCGCGCAAATCGCCCTTGATCAGCGTGACCTGGGCGCTGTTCATGGCGACATCGGTGCCGGTTCCCATGGCAATGCCCACATCGGCCTTGGCCAACGCCGGTGCATCGTTGATGCCATCACCGGCCATGGCGACCACGCGGCCCTCTTTTTGCAGCCTCTCCACCAACGCCAGCTTGTCAGCCGGCTTGACTTCACCCAGCGCTTCCCGGATACCCAGGCGCTCGGCCACGGCCATTGCCGTGGTCAGGCCGTCGCCAGTGGCCATGATGATGCGCAGGCCGGCATTTTTCAGCGCGGCCAGGGCTTCTGGAGTGCTGTGTTTGATCGGGTCCGATACGGCCAGCAAGCCGGCCAGTTGGCCATCGACCGACAAATGCATGACGCTGGCACCCTCACCGCGCAGCGCTTCGGCCTCGCGGGCCAAAGCGGCGACCGAAACACCTAGCTGCTCCATCAGGGTCGCATTGCCGAGCGCAAGTTGTCGCCGTGCCACCCATCCGCGCACACCGATGCCAGAGCCCGATTCAAAATTTTCCGGCTTGTCCAACTGGAGCCCGCGTTCACGAGCCGCTTGCACAATGGCTTGCGCCAGCGGGTGTTCACTACCCTGATCGAGGCTGGCCGCCAGTTGCAGCACCTCGTCGACAGCAAACCCGGGCGCCGCCAACGCGCGCTCAAACGCCGGTCGGCCCTCGGTCAGGGTGCCCGTCTTGTCCACGATCAGCGTGTCCACCTTG
>JANXLW010000367.1 GCA_025354965.1 Betaproteobacteria bacterium | reverse complement strand
CCGATCGCCTGTCACTCCGAATTTTGCTGCAAAGCCCACATGCGTGAATAAACCCCGCCCAGCGCCAACAACTCGGCGTGCGTGCCGTGCTCCACAATGCGCCCGGCCTCCATTACCAAGATCTCGTGCGCGTCCACCACGGTGGACAGGCGGTGCGCAATCACCAGTGTGGTTTTGTTGATGGCCACGTTTTGCAGCTCGGCCTGGATGGCGCGCTCATTGGCGCTGTCCAAGGCTGAAGTGGCTTCGTCAAAAATCAGGATGGGCGGATTTTTGAGCAGGGTGCGTGCAATCGCCACGCGCTGCTTTTCACCGCCTGAGAGCTTGAGGCCGCGCTCGCCCACCATGGTGTCGTAGCCCTTGGGCGTGGCGCTGATGAAGCTGTGGATGTGTGCGGCGCGGGCTGCCTCTTCCACTTGCTCGCGACTGGCGCCGGGTTGCCCATAGGCGATGTTGTATTCCACCGTGTCGTTGAACAGCACCGTGTCTTGCGGCACGATGCCGATGGCCTGGCGCAGAGAAGCCTGGGTCACCTGTTTGATGTCCTGCCCGGCAATCAGAATCTGGCCTTGCTGCACGTCGTAGAAGCGAAACAGCAGCCGCGCCAACGTCGATTTGCCGGAGCCCGAAGGTCCCACCACAGCCACAGTCTTGCCGGCCGGAATCTCGAAGCTGATGTCGCGCAGAATGGGCCGCGCCGGGTCGTAGGCGAAGTTGACGTGGCTGAACGTCACATTGGCGCCGTTGACTTTGAGCGCTTTTGCGCCCGGCACGTCGGCAATTTCGCGCTCGCGTTCCATCAGGGTGAACATCTTGTCCAGATCGGTCAGGCTTTGCTTGATCTCGCGGTACAGCACGCCCAGAAAACCGAGCGGAATATAAAGCTGGATCATGAAGGCGTTGACCATCACCAGGTCGCCCAGCGTCATGTGGCCGTCCACCACACCTTGCGTGGCGCGCCACAGCATGGCCACCAGGCCGCTGGCGATGATCAGTTGCTGGCCGGTGTTGAGCAGACTTAAAGTGGACTGGCTCTTGACGGCAGCGCGGCGGTAACGCTCCAGGTTCTCGTCGTAGCGCTTGGCCTCGAACTCTTCGTTGTTGAAGTATTTGACGGTCTCGTAATTGAGCAGCGAATCGATGGCCCGGCTGTGGGCTTTTGAATCGAGCTCGTTCATCTCCTTGCGAAAGTGGGTGCGCCACTCGGTCACCGTCACTGTGAAGCTGATGTAGAAGATCAGCGCAACAATGGTGATACCGGCAAACCAGATGTCAAACTTGACGGCCAGGTAAGTGAGCACCATGCCGACCTCGATCAGCGTCGGAAAGATGCTGTACAGCGAGTACGAGATCAGCGAGTTCACTGCCCGCGTGCCGCGCTCGATGTCGCGCGTCATGCCGCCGGTCTGGCGTTCCAGGTGAAAGCGCAGGCTCAAGGCGTGCAGATGGCGGAACACCTGTAGAGAAATGGTGCGCGACGCGCCTTCCGTAGCCTTGGCAAAAATGAGCTCACGCAGCTCGGCAAACAAGGTGGTGGACAGGCGCAACAAGCCATAGGCAAACAGCAAGGCAGCCGGCACCACCAGCAAGGCACTGGCGTTGACGCCACCCTTGGGGTTCATGGTGTCCACCAGTTGCTTGAGCAGCAGGGGCACGCTGACATTGGCCGCCTTGGCACCAATCATGAACGCCAGTGCGGCCATGACGCGCCATTTGTACTCCCACAAATAGGGAAACAGACGGCGCAAAGTGGCCCAGTCAGACCGGCTGGCAGCGGGGGTGGGCGCAGCGCCGGGCAGTGCAACAACGCTTTGAAGAGAATGGCTATGTTCGCCAGATCGGCGCATGGGTGACAATCGTAATTAACTTACCTCGATTGTGCCCATGTCCGAAAACCCAAGCCCAAACGCCAGCAGCAACACCGTTGCCAGGGAGCGTGCAACCGGCGTGCAGTTGCCGACCGACCAGGAACTGGTACTCAAGGTCATTCCCATGCCCGGCGACTGCAACGCCAATGGCGATATTTTCGGTGGCTGGGTGATGGCGCAGGTCGATCTGGCCGGCGCCGTGGTGCCGGCGCGCTACGCCGGTGGCCGCATGGCCACGGTGGCGGTGAATCAGTTTGTCTTCAAGCATCCGGTTCGGGTCGGCGATATTCTGTCGTTCTTTGCCAAGCTGACGCGCATCGGCCGTACCTCGATCACCGTCAAGATTGAGGTCTTTGCCGAACGCTTTGGCTCGCAGGCTGAATACACCAAGGTAACGGAAGCGTCGCTCACTTATGTTGCCATCGATGACAACGGGCACCCGCGTGAAGTGCCCAACAAGTTAATTTGAAACTACGCGTAGCCCCAGTAAAAAAAGGCAGGATACAAAGCAGAAAACCCGCATTAAACTGATGTTTCATACGGGTCAAAATGGTGGCCTGGGGCCCTATCGAAAAACCCGCTGTAAGCGGCGCTGGCATTGGGTTTCAGGTTTTTTTGAAAATTCTGGGTACAAGCCGGGGTACAACCGCTCAATTGTTGTTTTCTTACGATTTTTCGGACTCGAACCACTGACAAACTCGTCAAAGATTTAGAACTTATCCGTAAATAAAGGATAATCACTTTCCATGCGAGATGTCCTCGCGTGGAGGCGAGATGGCAAAAGCGAAAGCATGGGAAGTCACCGATGAATTTTGGAGCCGCGTTGAACCACTGATTCCAGTGCGGCAAC
>JANXLW010000227.1 GCA_025354965.1 Betaproteobacteria bacterium | reverse complement strand
CTTCGTACCAAAGCAGGCAGAGCGGCCGGTCTATTCCTATCGGCTGTCCATCGTTCACTTCTGGGCGCTGATCTTCACTTACATGTGGGCCGGTCCGCACCATCTGCATTACACCGCGCTGCCAGACTGGACGCAATCGGTCGGTATGGTGTTTTCCCTGATTTTGCTGGCGCCAAGCTGGGGTGGCATGATCAACGGCATCATGACCTTGTCCGGTGCCTGGCATAAGCTGCGCGACGACCCGATCCTGCGTTTCCTGATCGTCTCGCTGTCATTCTACGGAATGTCTACCTTCGAAGGACCGATGATGTCAATCAAGACGGTGAACGCGCTGTCGCATTACACCGATTGGACCATCGGACACGTTCATTCAGGCGCTTTGGGATGGGTTGGTCTGGTCACCATGGGCACCATGTATTACCTGATTCCACGCTTGTTTGGTCAAAAGCAGATGTTCAGCATGAAGGCCGTTGAAGTGCATTTCTGGACAGCAACGATCGGCATTGTTATTTACATTGCCGCGATGTGGATAGCTGGAGTGATGCAGGGTCTGATGTGGCGCGCCATTAACACGGACGGCACTTTGACCTACACTTTTGTGGAATCCGTCAAAGCCACTTTCCCGTTCTATGTGTTGCGTTTGCTGGGTGGTTTGCTTTACCTCAGCGGCATGGTGATCATGGCCTGGAATGTCTTCAAGACCGCGACTAACGGACGCTCTGTTACCGTGAACATTCCGGCCGCCGTTGCGCACGCCTGAGGAGGAACATACCATGGCAAATAACAATGCAAGCGGCGGTCTGTCGCATGAAAAAATTGAAACCAACAACTTTTTGATGATCGTTTTGATCCTCTTGGTGTTGCTGGTGGGCGGCCTGGTGGAAATTGTTCCGCTGTTCTTCCAGAAATCCACCACGGAGCCTGTCAAGGGCTTACAGCCCTACACCGCGTTGCAACTGGCGGGGCGTGACATTTATACCCGCGAAGGCTGCTACAACTGCCACTCGCAAATGATTCGACCGTTTCGTGCCGAGACCCTGCGCTATGGTCACTATTCGGTGGCCGGTGAATTTGTTTACGACCATCCGTTCCAGTGGGGCAGCAAACGCACTGGTCCTGACCTGCACCGTGTGGGCGGCAAGTACAGTGATCAGTGGCATCGGGACCATCTGAACAATCCGCGTGACGTCGTGCCCGAATCCAATATGCCGGCTTATCCCTGGCTCCTCAAGGACGACGTGGACGCGGACTCCATGCCGGCTCACATGCGGGCTTTGCGTAGAGTGGGCGTGCCTTACACCGATGAACAGATTGCCAAGTCAACCGAAGAGGTTAGAGGCAAGAAGGAAATCGAGGCTGTGATTGCCTACCTGCAGGTTTTAGGAACTTTGGTCCGTTAAGCGGGAGATGTTTCAAATGGAATTTGATATCAACACACTTCGTTCGCTGGCGACGGTGGTCAGCTTCATCACGTTCATCGGAATCATTATTTGGGCTTTTTCCCGCCGAAATACTGCTGATTTCGAGCAGGCCGCCAACCTGCCTTTCGAGCAAGACTGAAGAACCGCAATATAAGGAAAAAAAATGAGCGACTTTACAAGTAACTTCTGGTCGATCTGGGTCGCCGGAATCACCATAGTCAGTATTCTGGCCTGCCTGTTGCTGCTTTGGTTTAGTGGTAAGGCCAAGGCAATGACCGCCAGTGACAACAGTACGGGTCACGTTTGGGACGGTGATTTGCGCGAGATGAACAACCCCCTGCCCAGATGGTGGGCCTGGTTGTTCGTGATCACGATTGTTTTTGCTTTCATCTACCTGGCCCTCTATCCGGGTCTTGGCACTTACGGTGGAAAATTGGGCTGGACCTCTATCGGTCAACATCAAACTGAAGTGGACAAAGGAAACGCGGAGACTGCGCCCTTGTACGCCAAGTTTGCATCCATGAAACCGGAAGATGTGGCTAAGGATGCCAAGGCGATGGCGATTGGCGAGCGCTTGTTCATGAACAACTGCGCCCAGTGTCATGGGTCTGACGCCCGAG
>JANXLW010000339.1 GCA_025354965.1 Betaproteobacteria bacterium | reverse complement strand
TGTCTGCGCCACCACCATGGTCGGCAAACAGGTTAGCGCCAAGCCCAGAGCGGCCGCGAGACGCAGGGTTCTCTTCAATTTCAGAAAGCGTGTTACTTTCTTGCCATTCATCAGGTTCATAAATGTCTCCATGTTGTTATGCGGCCCATTGTTCTCTGGCCCGTTGGCTCACAATGGTACCAATCGATCACAAAATATGGAACCAATCGCGGCGTCACCACCACTGCCAAGACACTCATCGCGGTAAGCCCGCAACACCTTCTTTATGCTGTCTGAACTTCTGTCGACTGAAATTGCCCGTCTGGGACTACAGCTCAAGATGCCGCTGCATCGGCAACTGTACGAGGCTCTGCGCGGCGCCATTTTGGATGGAAAACTGAGCGCTGGCAGCCGGCTGCCGTCCAGTCGCGACCTGACCCGGGACCTGCGTCTTTCGCGTAACACGGTGATCACCGCACTCAACCAGCTTGCCGTCGAAGGTTACTTGGTAAGCCATGTCGGCAGGGGCACCTTTGTCAACGAGCGGGTCGCCAAGGCACCGCCACGCCGACGTCCGGCGCAGCCAAGCCAGGAGACGACTTTGTCGCACCGCGGCCAGGCACTGCTGAAGACTTTCTGCGCCACCCAGCTTGAGATTTATCCATTTACGCCAGGCATCGTCGATTTCAGCGCCTTTCCTGTGGCCGTCTGGCAGCGCTTACAAAACAAACACTGGCGCATGACCTATCCCGACATGCTCGATTACAGTTACTCGGGTGGCTACGCCCCCTTGCGCCGTGCGGTGGCTGACTATCTAAGGGTATTTCGGAGCGTACCGATGGATGTTGAGCAAGTCATCATTACCAGCGGAACCCAGCAGTCCATGGAACTGTGCGCCCAACTGCTGGCCGACCTTAACGCGACGGTCTGGCTGGAAGACCCGGCCTACTGGGGTGCGGTAAAAGCCTTCATGGCGACGGGCCTGAGTCTGCATCCGGTGAAGGTGGACGAGAACGGCATGGCACCCCGCGCTGAGGACGAGGCTACTCCCCCGCGCCTGATCTACGTGACACCCTCCCACCAATACCCCACAGGGTCGGTGATGTCGCTGTCCCGCCGCCTTCAGATTCTGTCCATTGCCCGACAACACAAGGCCTGGATTCTGGAAGATGATTACGACAGTGAATTTCGTTTCAGCGGCGCCGCAATTTCATCGTTGGCCGGACTCGACTGCGACGAACGCGTGCTCTACATGGGTTCATTTTCCAAAGTCCTTTACCCTGGACTCAAGCTGGGTTACCTGGTCGTACCCAGGGGGCTGGTGGCGTCGTTCAAGCAAGCCCACTACGACCTCAACCGACCGGGCCAGATACCACTGCAAGCGGCACTGGCCGAGTTCATCGAAATGGGACATTTCGCCAGCGCCTTGCGGCGCGCCCGGCAAAGCTATTCCGAGCGCCGTTGCTGCCTGCTGGAAGCGCTCAAACCCTGCCTTGGCCCAGCAGCCCACATTAGCGGCGCCGAGCAGGGTCTGCACCTGTGCTTGAACTTGCCCGTTGCCATGGACGACAAGGCGTTGACGCAAAGTATCGGGGCTTTGGGTTTGACGGTGCGCCCGCTGTCCGCCTATTGCCTGGATCGCAAAGACGCAACCGGCCTGGTGATTGGTTACGGCTACGCCCCGCTGGCCGAAATCGAACGCTACGGTCCCGTTCTGGCAAAAGCCGTGAGCGCCGCGCTGGCGCGACTCTCCACTGATCCGGTCTTGTCCAGCAGTCGAAAATTTTGACCCTTACCCTGACAGAGGAAACTTCATGAATCCAAGAGCTGAGGAACTGCGGCGCAAACTCATCCGCAACTTCCTTGATGTGACGCGCCAGCGATTTGTGCGCCTACCCTTGTACGACAGCATGACCGGCGGGGTGTCCGACGGTACCATCGCAAGCAAGCTCGGATGCGGAATCGATATTGTCCCGGCGGGCAAGCAAAGTTGCCCCTACCACTTTCACTACAGTCAGGAAGAGATGTTTGTCGTACTCGAAGGAGAAGGCACATTGCGCGTGGCTGGTGAAATGTTGTCCTTGCGCGCAGGGGATGTCGTTTTTATCCCTTGTGGGCCGGAATATCCACACCATATTCTCAACAACTCCAACGCTGATTTGAAATACCTGTCCATCAGTACGCAGGAACACCCTGAGGTGTGTGAATACCCTGATTCGGACAAGATTGGCGTTTTCACCCAGGGCACGACCTTCTTGAAACGACGCGGCGCTGGCCTGGACTACTGGGACGGCGAGCCGTAAACAGCGCTGCAAGAACTCGGTTTGACGAAACGAGTCAGACGGTCAGGCCAATATAACCCGGTACCGCCCGTGGGATTGCCTCCAGCGTCATTCTTGCTGCCTGGTGATTTCAAGCTTATGGATGTCAAACCCCTTTTTCTCCAGCCGGGCCAGAAGTTCTTCATAGACTTTTTGATTGACCTTTGGCGTTCTGGAAAGAATCCAGAGGTATTGCCGCTTCGGCTCGCTAACAGCCACCAATCGATATTCCGGGTCCAGGTCTATGACCCAGTAGTCACCCCACACTGCGGGAAGAAAGGAAAGCCATGCGGGCGCAAAGCGCACCTCCAGTTTGGGTGCCGTCGCGTCACCCATCTGGCGTGCAGCACCAACCACCTCGCTTTCCTTTGCGCCTTCTGTGATGCAGCGGTTGACGACCTGCAACGTGCCGTCAGGTAGTTGGCGATAGACGGCTTTTGTGTCGCTCACGCACTTTTTCTGAAACCAGTTGGGATATCTGGCAATCTCAAACCAGGTGCCCATGAAACGGGGTACATCGAGAGCCGCAATGGTACTCAAAGCCCCGGTGGCTTTCTGACTGCCATTGGGACCGACTTGCCCGTTCGCCAGTGTGGCGATAGCGCATAAAAATAGTAGTAAAGTGACTCGTGCTGATTTCATGTGAATGACGTTTTGAAGCTTCGTGAAGAACCCATGGGAACACAATTCAAACTCAGTTCAGACGCCAAGGACTTTCCTCACGCGGTTATCGCCCGGCAATGCGCGTAACCACCGTCGATAAGACCGCGTTGACCCGTTCCATCGCAGTTACCGGGGCGCGGCACCTGATCAAAGGCGGGCAACGGTTACCTCTTCCCGGTAAAAATACAACTACGCAAACATGACAGTTATAGTGCGACCTGTGGTCAGTAAGCATGGGGCAAAGGCTAACTTTTTTTTCAATACCGGATTTGTATCGATGGAATTTCTTCTTGACCCGAACGTCTGGCTCGCCTTTGTCATGCTTGCTGCCCTGGAGGTCGTTTTGGGCATCGACAACATTATCTTCATCTCGATAATGGTTGGCCGACTGCCCGCGCATCAGCGCGACAATGGGCGCGCTCTGGGCCTAGGTTTCGCGATGGTTACACGCCTGCTGCTATTGTTCTTTCTCAGCCGGGTGATGGGTCTGACAGATGACATCTTTACCCTGGCTGGCAATGGCTTCAGTGGGCGAGATCTGGTATTGCTCATTGGCGGCTTATTCTTGCTTTACAAAGCATCGCAAGAGATATTTCTCGAAGTCGAGGACCGCAATCAACACAAGTCACCCCCTGCCGACGCACTCAAGGCTACCAGTGGAAAATTGTTTTGGGGAACCATCGGACAGATCGCTATCGTCGACATTGTGTTCTCGCTTGACTCAGTGATCACCGCCGTCGGCATGGTCGATCAGCTTGGCGTGATGATCGCGGCAGTCATCTTCTCGGTAATCGTGATGCTGATAGCTGCAAAGCCGATTGGGGAGTTTGTTGAGCGGCATCCATCGGTCAAAGTGTTGGCGCTTGCCTTTCTCGTGATGATCGGCATGGCACTCACCGCCGAAGCCTTTGACATGCACATACCCAAAGGCTTTCTTTATGCCGCGATGGCGTTCTCGCTGGTCGTCGAGGCGCTCAATCTGCGCGCCCGCTCGAATCGTCAAAGAGCGGCAAGAGCCATGGAAAAATCCGGGTGATTGCTCACTACCCGATGCTCAGTCTGAATGGTACCTGTGCCTGGCCGCGCTCTTAAAGCGTTGGTAGTCTGTCAATTCACCTGCTGGCAAGTCGCCATGCCGGAAGCATGATCGACTTCAAACTGGTGAACTGGTAGCAACGTGCATACAACCGACGCTGGCACTTGGCTCGTTTCGATTTCCAAAACGGTGGTGCCGAACATGTCTCGGGCTTTGAGGATTTCACCGACGCGACTCTGTTGCTCGAGCTTGATCGCCACTGCAGCTTCGACCTGAATACAGGGCAGCCGGGTTGATCAGCTCAAAAAAAAGCCACCCGAAGGTGGCTTTGTAAAAGTTCCCGAAGGAACGTCGTTGGAGCTCTGGAAAAAAAACTAAATTGCTTACTTGTCTTGCTTTTCTGACCGAACCCCAACGTTTGAGTACTGTGACAGCAGTTGTGCCAACTTTAGCGAGGCTAACCCTTGCGTACCATCCCCCATTTGGGGGATATGACCTCAACTTTTCAGAGAAATCGTGACTTTTCGCACGGTTTAATTATTGTTGTCGGACCTCAATGGCAAGCGAACGACAAAGCAGGCACCGCCTTCGACGCGATTCTCACAATGCACACTGCCGCCATGGCGAATAACAATGGATTTCACCAGGGACAGCCCCAAACCGACACCACCATCACGCTCGGTGGCGCCGGGCAACCGGTAAAACGGCTCAAAAATACGCTCGCTCAATTCAGGTGGCACGCCGGGGCCACTATCGCAGACACGAATCACCGCCTGACCATCGGCCTGACCCAACATCACGGTGATTTTGCTGGCGGCGTGGCGGCGCGCGTTCTCAAGCAGGTTGCGCATAACGCGACGCAATAATTTGGTAACACCCTGCACCGGCAATATTGCCCCCGGTGATTTGAGGTCGGGGTTTGTCTGATCTGGCGCCAATTGAACCTCCAATTCGGCGTCCACTCGCGCGCATTCCTCGGCCGCCAGACCGATCAGGTCCACCGACTCTATCGTTCCCATATCGGCTTCCCGGGCATCGAGCCGACTGGCGAGCAAAATCTCTTCAATCAACTGATCCAACTCGGCGATATTGCGCGTGATCTCGTTCTTAAAAGTCGGGGACGAGGGTGAGCCCATCAACTCCATCCCCATTCGAATCCGGGTCAGCGGCGACCGAAGCTCGTGCGAAGCATTGGCGAGTAACGACTTTTGAGATGCCAGTAACGACTCATGCGACTTCACCAGGGTCTCAATTCGCTGGGCAGCCAGATTGAAACGCGCGGCCAGAAATGCCACTTCATCCTGCCCAACTTCAGGCACACGAATGGAGAGATCGCCTTCACCCCATTTCTCAACCCCGTTTTGCAGCAATTCAAGACGCCGCGTGAGTGTGCGGATAATTGGGTAGGTGGCCAAAGCCACTGCAATTGCCACCAGCGCCAAAGTCCAGAAAAATCCGAATGGGGGTCGGTTCCAGGCTGACTGTGGCGACCGCGGCAATTGCATGTGCACAATTTGACCGTCGAGCATGAGAACTACAAACTCCGGTCCGTTGCCATTTTGACTCTGCATGCCAAACGACGGTCCCTGCGCCTGTGGCTCGCCGGGCGGGGTGGCGCCAATACCGGCGCCGGGTGGCCTTCTTCTGCGGGAATGGCCGCTGCCTATGATTTGGCCCGCTTCATTGCGGACAATCACGTCGCGCAATGGCGGCTCGACAGCGAGTCGCCAAGCCCAGCCAACCAAAAACGTGAGCACCGCCACCGCCAGGACGACGGCCAGCCAGATGCGGCTGTACAGCTTCTTTAAAAACATTTTCAGTCTTGCTGACGAGCAAACACATAGCCAACGCCGCGCACGGTGAGAATGCGTTTGGGGTCTTTGGCGTCGATTTCAATGGCAGCGCGAATGCGCCCCATGTGTACGTCGATTGAACGGTCAAAGGCATCGAGCTCACGACCTCGCACGGCCTCCATGATCTGGTCCCGCGTGAGCACCCGACCAGCCCGCTCGGCCAGCGCCGTCAGCAGGTCAAACTGATATGAAGTTAAATCACAGGGCAGTCCCGCCACACTGACAGTACGGGCATCGCGGTCGATCTCAAGTGTGCCGAAACGCAGTTGCTTGCCACCAGCGGGCGAGCCTTCCACGCGACGGCGCAATACAGCGCGAATACGCGCCAGCAGTTCGCGCGGCTCGAAAGGTTTTGGCAGGTAGTCATCGGCCCCGATTTCGAGCCCAATGATGCGGTCCATTGGATCGCCCTTGGCGGTCAGCATCAACACCGGGATTTGCGCCAGCGCACCAGGCATGGAACGAATGCGACGACAAACCTCCAGGCCATCAACGTCTGGCAACATCAGGTCAAGTATGACCAGGTCAGGTACCGCCGACTGCAAGGTCTCCAGACCAGTTTGCCCATCGCCTGCATGACTTACCATGAAACCGTTTTGCCCCAGGTACTCGCTCACCATTTGCGCCAGGCGGGCATCGTCTTCAATCATTAACAAGTGTTGACTCATGGCGGCAGTTTATCGCCAGGTGCCGAGCAGCGTGTACGTGCTGGCTGTAGGCTCTGTAAAGTTTGGTAAATACCGTGCGGCCGGGTCGAAAAAGACCGATTGGAACAGGTTCTCAGATTGTCGATTGCTATTTATTAATGAGCAATATGTCGTCATTTCAAGCGGATTTTATGACTGATTTAATGTTCAGCGCCTGAGCCGCTGCATGCGCCAAAGCAGCAGCAATAGCAGCAGGGGCGGGACTGCGGTCAGGCCGGTGGCCACGAACGCCGTGGCGTAGGCGCCCAGAAGTCCGTGGGTGGGCGTGAGTGTTTCGACCGCAATCCCTGAGAATCCTTTCAGGAACTTGCCGAGCAAAGCGTACGTAGAGGACAACATGGCGTACTGGGTGGCGGTGTAGCCGAGGCTCGTCAGGCTCGACATGTACGTTACCAGAGCCACGCCTGCGAAGGCCTGCGCAAAAGCGTCGAGGGTCATCACCGCGGCAAAAATTGACGTGTCGGGGTTGACGCTGAGCACGGCGAATGCCGCCGTGCCGAAGCCTTCGAGCACGAGCCCTGCGATCAGCGTTGGCAACAAGCCGAGCCGCACGGCGCTGAGGCCGGCCGTAGCGATGCCGAGGAACAGGGCGACCAGGCCGAAGGAGCCGCGTACCCAGGCGACTGTGTCCTTGGAGAGCCCGAGGTCGTGGTAGAAAGGGTTGTACATCGGCCCCATCACGAAGTCGGGCAGGCGATAGAGCGCCACCATGAGCAGCATGACCAGCCCGGCGCCTTTGTGCTTGGCGAAGAAGTCGAGGAACGGACCGATGATCGCATCGGCGAGGCCGCGTAGGGTCCACAGTGGGGGCTTCTGATGCAATACCACATCGGCGCGGGTCGGCTCGGAGGCGAACAGCGTTGCAATCGTGCACAGCGCCATCAGCACCGCCATGCCAACGTACGACATTGCCCATCCGACGCGTGCCGCCGCGGCGATGATCAAGGCGTCGGTAACGAGCACGGCAATGCGGTATCCGACCTGCGCCGCCGAGGTCATCAGCCCCACTTCGTCAGCGTCGGACGCCGACTCGATGCGCCAGGCGTCGATCGCGATATCCTGCGTGGCCGAGGCGAAGGCCGTCAACAATGCGAAGGCGCCGATGGTCGCGAGCCCGCCCGCGGTCCCGACAGCGGCCATGCCCAGCAGCCCGATGGTGATAAGAAGCTGGCACAGCAGCATCCAGCCGCGACGACGCCCCAGGTGGCCCAGCAGCGGCACATCGATGCGGTCCACCAGCGGCGACCAGTACACTTTGAAGGCGTACGCGAAACCGACCCACGAGATGAACCCGATGGCAACCAAGCCCGTGCCGTCGTCCCGCAGCCAGTAACCGAAAGTGTTGGCGGTTAGCAGGAACGGCAAGCCCGAGGCGAACCCCAGCGCCAGCATGACCGCGACCTTGGGCTGTCCGAGCTCGTGCAGCACCTCCAGCGCAGAGCGTTTTCGGCGCGCGGTGGAGATGGCTTCGGTCATCGATGGCCTCTTTGGCTGGAGCGCCCCAGCTGGCCCAGCGAGGGATAGACCTTCAAGGGATCAAGCCATGACGGCTTGTCAGCCAAGAAAGAGGGGCCGAGCGGTAGTGTGGTCATGGGGGAATAATACCGCCATGAAAACTGGTTTTGATTGCATTCAGGGGTGGACCCATCAGCGACCGGCCCATTGGCTGTCTTTGTTGGCCTTGGCGCTCGCCCTGTGCGGTGGGGCCGAGCATGCCCATGCGCGCGATGGTGTCGACGTCGGCAACAATTCGGCGTTTAGCCGACTGGTTCCGGCCGAAGGAGTGGAGCGCTCCGCCGGCCAGCAATACGCACAATTGCTGCAGCAGGCCGCCGAAAAAAACGCGCTCGGCGCCAAGGAACACCCGCAGGTGCGTCGGCTGCGCGCCATTGCCCAGCGCATCATTCCATTTACCATCTCCTGGAACCCACGGGCCAAAGACTGGCGCTGGGAGGTCAACCTGATCGGCTCCACCCAGGTCAATGCCTTCTGCATGCCGGGGGGCAAGATTGCCTTCTACCTGGGCATTCTGAAACAACTGAAACTGACCGACGACGAAATTGCCATGGTCATGGGCCATGAAATCGCCCATGCGCTGCGCGAACATGGGCGCGAGCGCATGGGCAAGAGCGCCATCACCCATGGCGTTGCACG
>JANXLW010000238.1 GCA_025354965.1 Betaproteobacteria bacterium | reverse complement strand
CACCGCCAAAGTTGCTGGATCAGTTGCGTGCTGCCGTTCGCTACAAGCACTACGCTTTGTCCACCGAGAAGGCCTATGTGCATTGGGCTCGGGCCTTTATCCGGTTTCATGGCGTGCGGCATCCGCGTGAAATGGGGGCGGTGGAGGTCGAAGATTTTTTGTCCCATCTGGCCAATGTGCGACAGGTGTCCGCATCGACGCACCGGCAGGCGTGTCATGGAGGCGCTGCGCCTGCGAAGCAAGGACGTCGATTTTGAGCACGGCGCCGATATTCGCACGGTGCAAGAGCTGCTCGGCCACGCTGACGTCAGCACCACCATGATTTACACCCACGTGCTCAAGGTGGCGGCAGGTGGCACGGCCAGCCCGCTGGATGCCCTGGGCAGCTTCGCTGGTCGATAGCGCCGTGCATCTTGCGTGGTTCCTGGCCAATCGAGCCAGCAGACTGCGCCGACTAAAATCGGGCTTATCTCCTGAAAGCTCACGCTCCCATGCCACGCCAACTGTTCGTCACCACCGCCCTGCCCTACGCCAATGGCAACTTCCACATCGGCCACATCATGGAGTACATCCAGGCTGACATCTGGGTGCGCTACCAGCGGATGATGGGCAACGAAGTAAATTTTGTCTGTGCCGACGATGCGCATGGCGCGCCGATCATGATTGCGGCTGAAAAAGCCGGCAAGACGCCGCAGCAGTTTGTGATGGACATTGCGGCTGGCCGCAAACCTTATCTGGACGGTTTCCACATCGGCTTTGACAACTGGCACTCCACCGACGCACCCGAAAACCATGAGCTGGCGCAGCAGATTTACCGCGATCTGCGCGACCACCCGGATGGCTCGCTGATCGAAACCAAAACGATAGCGCAGTTCTTCGACCCCGAGAAGAACATGTTCCTGCCGGACCGCTTTATCAAGGGCGAATGCCCCAAGTGCCACGCCAAGGACCAGTACGGCGACAACTGCGAAGTCTGCGGTGCGGTTTATGCGCCGACCGACCTGATCAATCCCTACTCGGCGTTGTCGGGTGCCACGCCAATACTCAAAAGCTCGGAGCACTTTTTCTTCAAACTGTCGGACCCGCGCTGCGTGAAGTTCCTGCAACAGTGGACGCAGGACGGCAAGCTGCAACCGGAAGTGGCCAACAAGGTGAAGGAATGGTTTTCGACGCGCCAGAATGCCGACGGCAGCACCAGCGAAGGCCTGGGCGACTGGGACATTAGCCGAGATGCGCCCTACTTTGGCATCGAGATACCCGATGCTTCCGGCAAATACTTTTACGTCTGGCTGGACGCTCCGATTGGCTACCTGGCCTCGCTTAAAAATCTGCTGGTCAAGCGCGGCCAGAGCTACGACGCCTACATGGCGAACCCGGCGCTGGAGCAGTACCACTTTATCGGCAAAGACATTGTCACTTTCCACACCTTGTTCTGGCCCGCCACACTGCATTTCAGTGGCCGCAAAACGCCCACCAATATTTTTGTGCACGGCTTTTTGACGGTGAACAACGGCGAGAAGATGAGCAAGAGCCGTGGCACCGGTCTGGACCCGCTTAAGTACCTGAGCCTGGGCATGAACCCGGAGTGGCTGCGCTACTACCTGGCCGCCAAACTCAATGCGCGCAACGAAGACCTGGACTTCAATGCCGACGACTTCATGGCGCGGGTCAATAGCGACCTGGTCGGCAAATACATCAACATCGCAAGTCGAGCGGCGGGCTTTATCGCCAAGCGTTTTGACGGCAAGTTAGGCGATGTCTCGGCCGACGGCGCTGCGCTGCTGGCTCAAGTTCGCGCAGAGCGCGAGAGCATTGAGCAACTGTATGAGGGCCGCGAATTTGCCAAGGTGCTGCGCGAAACCATGCTGCTGGCGGACCGCGTGAACGAATACGTCGATGCCAACAAACCCTGGGAACTGGCCAAACAGGCGGGCATGGATGCGCGCCTGCATGACGTTTGCACCGTCTGCATCGAAGCCTTTGCCGTGTTGACGACCTACCTTAAACCGGTGCTGCCAACGTTGGCGGCGCAGGTGGAGGCGTTTCTTTGCATCCAGCCCTTGTCGTTTGGCAACGTCAGCGACGTCCTGGGTACCGGTCACCGCATCGGCGGCTACCAGCATCTGATGCAGCGCGTGGACATCAAGCAGCTTGAAGCCTTGTTTGAAGCGCCCGCCGCCGCTGAGCCCGAGAAGCAGCTTCCCGGCGGTGAAGCAATCGCCCCCACGATTGGCATCGAAGATTTCAGCAAGATCGACTTGCGCATTGCAAAAATCCTGAACTGCGAAGCGGTGGAGGGTTCTACCAAACTGCTGCGCCTGACGCTGGACGTGGGTGAAGGCACCGACCCGCAGGGGAGTCCAATCACCAGAAACGTCTTCAGCGGCATTGCCAGCGCCTACAAGCCAGAGCAACTGATCGGCAAACTCACCGTCATGGTGGCCAATCTGGCACCGCGCAAGATGAAGTTTGGCATCAGCGAAGGCATGGTGCTGGCCGCCAGCCACGCCAACGAGAAAACCAATCCCGGCATCCATGTCCTGGAGCCATTCACCGGCGCGCAGCCCGGCATGCGGGTGCGCTAACTACCGTCGAACCGGCTTAAACTCGGCGCCGAACCGCCGTCAGGATGCCGCGCAGAATCTCCAGCGGCGGCGGCGGGCAACCCGGCACCGTGACGTCGACCGGGATCACGTTGGCGACGCGTCCGCAACTGGCGTAGTTCTCGCCAAAAATGCCGCCGTCGCAACCACAGTCCCCCACCGCCACCACCAGTCTGGGCTCCGGTGTGGCGTCAAAAGTGCGCCGCAAGGCGGTCGCCATGTTGCGCGAAACCGGCCCGGTCACCAGCAGCAGATCGGCGTGGCGCGGGCTGGCGACAAACTTGATGCCCAGGCCTTCGATGTTGTAGTAGGGATTGCCCAGCGCATTGATCTCCAGTTCGCAACCGTTGCAGGACCCGGCATCGACCATGCGAATGGTCAGGGCCTTGCCCAGAATTGCCAGCAGGTCAGCCTGAATGCGCCCGCTCTGCATCTGCAGCGCAGCGCCAATATCGGGTGCCGGTTCGGTGCGAATGCCGTTTTTGGCAATCTGCTTGACGATTCTCCAAATCATAAATCCTGCCCCGAATAGCTGAGATTGAACGACTTGTTGATGAGTGGAAAATCCGGCACGATGTTGCCCATCACGGCGTGTTCCAGCAGCGGCCAGTTTTGCCAGGAGGGGTCGTGGCAATGGCAACGCAGGATGCGGTGCTGATGGGCTGCGCTACCGAGTTCCAGGGCCACAAAGAGTTCACCGCGCCAACCCTCCACCCAGCCGGCGCCACGACTGGCCTGACCCGGCAAAGCAAGATCCTGATGAACCGCACCGTTGGGAAGCTCCGCCAGAATTCCGCGTATCAGTCGCAGCGATTCAAACACCTCGTCAAATCGCACCGCCACGCGCGCCGCAACATCGCCGTTGCGTTGCGTCGCCATCTTGACTTGCAAACGGTCGTAGGGCGACCAGGGATGGTCACTGCGCAGGTCCCACGCCTGACCGCTAGCGCGACCGGCCAGGCCGGTCAAGCCCAGTTGCGCCGCCAGCGCCGGGCTGACCTGTCCAGTGCCAATGAAGCGGTCCTGTAAACCGGCGTGTTCTTCGTACACCGCATGCAGATTCTGTACCTCGGGCTCTATCGCATCGCATTGCCGGCGCAGGCGGTCTATCGTTGCCGGGTCAATGTCGCAGGCGACGCCACCGGGGATGACGCAGTCCATCATCAGACGGTGCCCAAACGCGTCTTTGGACAAACGCAGCCAGTCTTCACGCAAGCGCGAAAACTGAGCCAGGCCAAAGGCAAAGGCGGCGTCATTGCCGAGGGCGCCCAGGTCACCCAGGTGATTGGCAACGCGTTCACGCTCCAGCAGCAACGCGCGCAGACTTGCTGCCCGTGGCGCAATCTGGCAACCCGCAGCCGACTCCAGCGCCATGCAGTAAGCCCAGCCATACGCCACCGTCGAGTCGCCCGACACCCGTCCCGCCAGCCGGTGTGCCTGCAAGGGCGCTAGTTGCGTGAAACGTTGTTCAATGCCTTTATGCGTATAGCCGAGCCGCTGCTCCAGGCGCAGCACTTTTTCGCCGACCACGGAAAAACGAAAATGGCCCGGTTCAATGACGCCGGCGTGCACCGGACCAACGGCGATCTCGTGCACGCCATCACCCTCGACACGCACAAACGGGTAATCGATCAAGCTGGTGTCCCCAAAAGCCGGCGCTGCCTGGTTCGCGTGACGCAAGGGAAAATAATCCGCTGGCCAGGCCCCATGGTTGAGCCACGGGCGCTGGTCTTTACTGGCCGCGGCATGAAGACCTGACAAATCGGCCGCCGCGCGCTGCATTCTGGCGGCAGCCGGGAAAAAGGGCACAAGATCCGGATAGCTCGCCTGTTGGCCTTGCAAGGGCAATTCAAGCCAGACCAAACCGTCCGCAATCGCATAGGCAACACACACGCTTGCCCCCACTGCCGGCGCGCCGCTCCACAGCGCCAGCAGCCGCCCGCCCGCCTCGCGCACGGCACCTGCCGCTGCCCCCCAGTCATCGGCAGTGACCTGTGCATAGGCCATTGGCACCGGCGCCGTCAGCACTTGCAGATTGACATTCAAACCGGGAATTTGCATCGGGTTCAGCCTCCCAACATGCGAGCCGCCTGAACGTACCAGACGTTCAGGTAAGGGGGGATGTACAAGCCCAGCGCCAAAGCCAGGCCCAGGTGCACAAATACCGGCAGCAGGGCAGGCGGATGGGCCAGCGGCTTGAGTGTGGTTTCACCAAACACCATGGGCAGCACCCGGATCAGCACTGATGCAAAGGCGACGCCCAGTGCCAAAAACAGAAAAGGTGTGGCCCAGGCCTGCTCGCGCATGGCGGTGGTGAGAATAAGGAACTCGCTGGCAAAGACACCAAACGGCGGCATGCCCAGAATTGCCATGACACCCAGCATCAGGCCCCAACCCACTGTCGGGTTGACTTTGATGAGACCACGAATCTCACTCATGATCTGGGTCCCGGCTTTTTGCGTTGCATGACCTACAGCATAAAAAATGGCCGACTTGGTGAGCGAATGCACTGTCATGTGCAACAACCCGGCAAAGTTGGCGACCGGGCCGCCCATGCCAAAAGCAAAAGTGATCAGGCCCATGTGCTCGATCGATGAATAGGAAAACATGCGCTTGACGTCTTTTTGCCGCGACAGGAAGAACGCCGCCACCACCACCGACAAGAGGCCAAAACTCATCATCAGCTGACCGGCCATGGGCCTTTGCAGCGCACCGTCGGTCAACACCTTGCAACGCAGCACGGCATACATGGCGACGTTAAGCAGCAGCCCGGAGAGCACGGCGGACACTGGCGTCGGACCCTCGGCGTGCGCATCCGGCAACCAGCTGTGCAGGGGCACCAGACCGACCTTGGCACCGTAACCGATCAGCAGGAAGGCGAAAGCGAGCGTGACAATGGCCGGGTCCAGTTGGCC
>JANXLW010000230.1 GCA_025354965.1 Betaproteobacteria bacterium | reverse complement strand
GTGTGCTGGGTTTGCCCCATGCACCAGACCAGCGTGCTGGGCCGGTTTTCGCTCATCATTTTTGCGACACGAAACACCTGCTCCTCTTTAACCCCGCACACTTCCTCGACTTTGTCCGGGGTCCACTTGGCCATGACCTCTTCCCTGACCTTGTCCATGCCGTAGACCCGGTCATTGATGTACGGTTTGTCTTCCCATCCGTTCTTGAAGACGTGAAAAAGCACACCAAACAAAAAGGCGATATCCGAGCCGGAACGAATGCGTACATACTCGTCGGCCTTGGCCGCCGTGCGGGTGAAGCGCGGATCGACCACAATCATCTTGGTGCCGGTTTCCTTGGCGTGCAGCATGTGCAACATGCTGACCGGATGGGCCTCGGCTGCATTCGACCCAATGTACATGGCGCACTTGCTGTTCTGCATGTCGTTGTACGAATTGGTCATGGCGCCATAACCCCAGGTATTGGCAACACCGGCGACCGTGGTGGAGTGGCAGATGCGGGCCTGGTGATCGCAGTTGTTGGAGCCCCAGAAACTGACGAACTTGCGCAGCAGGTAGGCCTGCTCGTTGTTGTGCTTGCTGGAGCCAATCCAATAAATGGAGTCCGGCCCGCTGGCCTTGCGCAAATCCAGCAGCTTGGCGGCGATCTCATTCAAAGCGGTATCCCAGCTGATGCGCTGGTACTTGCCATCAATCAGTTTCATCGGATAACGCAAACGGTACTCGCCGTGCCCATGCTCACGCAGGGCTGCCCCTTTGGCGCAATGGGCGCCCAGGTTGATGGGCGAATCAAATACCGGTTCCTGGCGCACCCAGACGCCGTTCTCGACCACCGCATCAACGGCACACCCCACCGAGCAATGGGTGCAAACCGTGCGCTTGACCTCGATTTTTCCTTCACCTACTGCCACCGAACCTGACGCTGAGTGGGCTTTTTTGACCAGCGTCAGCTGTGAGGCGGCCAGCCCGACGCCAACCCCCAGGCCTGAGCGCCGCAGGAAAGCACGACGGTCCATCGTGGGCAGCGTCTGCGACAAACCACGGCGCAAACTGTGCACGAAAGAGGAACGCGCAGCGGTCTCAGAGGAACCTATTTTTTTGGTCAATAACATGGAACTCTCCAGAGTCGGTGTGATGGCAGACGGTCAGACGCGTGTGGTCTTGTAGTTCTGCTTGACGTGATCACTTAAAGAGTAGCCGCCGCCTTTTTCCGGCGCCGGTTTTGGCAACTCCGCCACAGCATTTTGTGCTGGCTTTTTCAACCACGTGGCGCAAGCGAGCGCCGCACTCGCCACGCAAGCCGACAGAAAAAAAGTTCGACGGGAAGCCGGGGGCTGACTGTTTGGCATACTGGTCTCCAACCTATGTAATGTTTATTCATATGTAATGTTTATTCTTATGCAACCCTGTTCATAGTCTATGCAAAACCGCGCCACGTCACAATATGAGGCAGCCCTTATCAGCCTAGGGCAAACCCGCGCCCTGACTGGCATTGGCGAGCAAATCAGCGCTTGAAGACCGCCACACCAGACACGGTTCCAGCGTTGGCTCCCTTTTTTTCAAACCCATAGGTCAGCGCCGCCGCCAGGCCGCCGGGGCCGCCGAAGCCGCCACCGATGGCGCCCTGATTGGTATCGCCACAGAGCCCACTGCATTTCACCACCAAGGCACCGGGCCCGGTCATCTTGCTGTCTGTGAAGAAATTGGCGCGCTGCTGAATCGGTACGCCTGCAGCCACGGCATCCAACGTAGCGCCGCCAGCCGTCACGTTGACACCGACATCCACTGTTTGCGCAGTAAAGTTGGCGCTCAGCGTTGCCGAATTCAAGGTTCCCGCCACGCCCAGATCGTCTGTTGGCTGGGTGTTGCCAACTTTGGTGTAGGTGTAGTTACCCGCCACCGGCAAGGTGACCGGGCCGGTCATCAGTGGGCCCAACACCATGTGGGCACCACCAGTTAGCGCCACAGTTTGCGCGACCCCCGTTGCGCGATCAGTCGCATTCAGCACGGTGCCCGCGTCCCAACGCCCCCAACTGACCGTGGCACCGCCGATCGCGGCACTGCCTTGATCAACAAAGCCTTTACCGGTACCGGCAGACGGTCAAACGCAAGCAGGCCACCCACGTTCATCCCCGCCGCAGGGGCGTTATCCCACAAGCCGTACTGAACGATGGCACCGGCGTAGTTCTGCCCAATGAACTCACCGTTGATATTGCCGGCGCAGCTGGCGCAGACCGGTATCCCCCTCAATGCGTGCATCGGTGCCCGGTGACGTTGCCGGGAACCCGCTGGCGCGATTGCGTCCATATTGCGCAAAAACGCTCAGCTGATCCGCCGGACTGAGCACGTGCTGCCACTCCGCATTCAGTCCGGTCGACGCGCGCTGCATGGTACCGGCGCTGTTGGTCTGGCCTCGGGTCAAAGACAGCTTGCAGACGTTTTGCTCATCGCCCAGCATGACGCCCAAGCGGCCGTCGAGGCTGTTGAAGTTGTAGTCGGTCTGGGTCCGGTTACCGTGCTGACGCAGATCAACGCCAGCGAAGACGCCCCAATTGGCATTCAGTTTGTGATTGATTTCGGCGCCGGCATCGATGCCTTCATAGAGGCCCGTCAATTTGGTGGTCGACGGCAACTGGTTGCCCGGGAACAAGCCGCTCCAGGGTGAATTGGGTGCGAAGGTGAATGGCTCTGTAGTGCTGTTGGCTATATTGCTGTCGTGACCCAGCACACCCTCTGCATAGCCCGTCACCCGGGTTTGCCTGGCTTGCTGCAGGACGGAAATCTGGTCAAGATATTTTTGAATCGTGAGGCGCGCCGCTTCAGGTGGATTTTGTTTCAACACGGCCTCGAACTCGGTCCTGGCGCGCGCCAGATCACCCAACTGGTAATAGGCGCGCGCCATGTCGAGACGCGCTCCAGCAAAATTTGGATCAACCACCAGCACCCGCTCAAACGCCAGCGTGGCTTTGTCCGGTTGGCCGCTGTCCAACGCGGCGATGCCCAGCAGATAGTCAAATGGCACTTCACCGGCGCGCTCAAACTCCAGCGATTGCAGCAAAGCCAGGGCTTGCGCAGGCCTGTTGTTTTTGACCAATTCATCAGCCTCGCGCAGTGTTTTCTCGCGTGCTGCCTGAACGGCTTGTGCATCCGGTTTGACGCTGTCCTGCGCACATACTGCACTTGGGCCCAACAAGAATCCACAGAACACCCAAGCTGCCGAATGTACAAATTTCATTGCGTCCGCCCTTTCAAGCCCTGCGCCCTGTTTGGATTTACCCTGGAAAATACATCGTATCCATTATTGAAGTAGGGTCAATACTAGTTAACCCACTAGTTAACCCACGCAAACAGACAGACCATGATCAGGATCAATCCATCACTACAGCGGACTTACGTCAACAAGTCAAAACCCTGCGCCTCCACATCCATGAAGGCGTGTGTGAGTTCAGCCAGCGCCGCATAGAACCGGGCTTTGGGGTGCTTCTGGAGGTCATCGCACAGCAGTAGCACCCAGGGCTGCAGATGATTTGAAAAAAACTCGCGCTGACGCGTCAGGTTGGCGCTGGTCACATCCTCACTGCTGATCAGATAGCGCATGACCTCGCACAAATAGGCAATGTGGTCCTCGGTCTCGGACATGCCGTCATCGCGCGCCAGGCCCAGACTGGTCAGTTCGGTGCGCAGCCTGACCAGCGGCTTCTCGTTGAGAAAGCCGCTTAAAAAATGAGAGGCGTAAAGGTAGACCTCAGGTTTGCCGATGCCGCCAAACAAGGTGTCGTATTCACCTTGAATGTCCTGGTCAGTCATCACACGGGCAACGCCCACCAGGGCACGCCAGGGTTCTTCCAGAAAGGCGCCGGCAGCCGCAGTATCCGTCACCGCCACACGCAGTTTTGTCATCAACTCAGTCGTTGGTGGTGCATAGAACAAAAGTGTCAGCAGGCCATAAAGCTCAGCGCGGGCGGTTTCTTCGTCCATGGCACTGCTTTGCAACGACTCGGGCGTGGTCATCATGGTCATAGATCCGTTATTCTGGTTTCGTTCTGGGCCGAATAAATATCGATGACCCGGCAGTCGGCGCACATTTTCAGGCGCTCCTGGGCCGCGCCCTGGAACATGCTGTGCGTGGAGAGCTTGCCCAGCATGGCTTCGATAGCCTTGAGGGTGCCAAATGGTTTGCCGCAACGCACACAGGCGTAAGGTTTCATCTCGTTCATCACCACGGCCTCTTTGCGCAGCGTGCTCAAGCTCAAGCGCGGTAGCAACGCCAGCGCCTGTTCCGGGCAGGTCTTGACGCATAACCCGCACTGCACACAGTTTTTTTCGATGAACTTGAGTTGCAGCGACTGCGGGTTGTCCTGCAGTGCATTGGCCGGGCAGGCGCTGACGCAACTCAAACACAGGGTACAAGTGTCCTTGTTGATGACCAGTGCACCGAGCGGCGAACCCGCGGCCGGCAGCGCAATGACCTCCGGTTTGACCGGGGCATGGGCTGTCAAATGGTCCAGGGCCAACTCCAGCGTAACCCGTTTGTCGGACTGCACCGCGAACCCGGCGCTGCGACTGACACACTGGGCGGGAACGGCCTGCAGATCACGGTCCAGCGCCGCCAGATCGCGTGCGTCTTTGGCGTGCAGCAGGCGAAAATGCTGTCCTTGATAGCCCAGCCCGGTCAGAATAGCCTGCGCCACTGCCATCTGGCTGCGAAGTGCCTCATGGTATTGCGGTGCCTCCTCATCGGTCATCAACACCCAGACCTGCGAGGCACCGTAGGCAACCGCCGCCAGCCAGACCTCCAGCCCGATCGAAGAGGTATGCCACAGGCCGACCGGCAGCACGCGGGCCGGCACGCCCAGCGTGCCTTGGTAATTTCCGCCCAGCGTGCCCTCGTAATTTCCGCCGTGTGTGCCCTGGTAGGCTCCACCGCGGGAAGCACGGTCAAGCTGCGCCGCACGACCCAGATCACCCAACAAGCGTGCGCCCCCCTCCTGGCTGTGCAGCAGCAGCGCTGCATTCTTGCCGCCGCATCGGGCGTAAGTAGCGAGCAGGGTTTTCAGCTTGACCCCTTGCTCGGGCGCCCGCGGATAAGCGTACGTCAAGGCGCCGCTGGGGCATACCGTCGTGCAGGTGCCGCAACCAATACACAGATTGGGGTTGACCTTGATTCTTTGACTGTGGCTGTCACTGCCGATGGCAGATGCCGAACAGACGTCGATACAGGCATGGCAGCCCGTCTTTTCGTTGCGACTATGGGCACAGAGTTTTTGTTTGTAGTCAAAAAACCTGGGCTTTTCAAACTCGCCAACCAGCGCACGCAACTGCATCAGGGGTCTGGCGTCACGACCATCCCAACGCAGGTAGCCCTGAGGCAAGGCGTGCTGCGAGAAAGCCGGCGTAGCGCGCAGATCAAGAACCAGGTCAAACGTTTCAGCCGAAGTCTCAGGTTCTCGATTGAAATCAATCGCACCTGCCACCTGGCACATCTTGACGCAGGCACGGTGCGACTTGCACAAATTCATATCGATCTGGTAATCCATGCCAATGGCATCTTCGGGACAGACCGCCAGACAGGCATTGCAGCGTGTGCACAGGTCCAGATCAATCGGGTTGTTGCGCAACCACTTGAGCTCAAAAGCCCCTAACCAGCCCGTCAAAGACACCATCTTGCCACCCAGCACTGGGTAGCGCCGCTCCTGCATGGCGCCTCCATGGCCCAGTGTGTCACCAGCGCCTTGTGTGAACAGGGTGATGTCGAGCTCGTCTCCCAACAGCTCGGCGGCGTACTCTGCAACGCCCAGCTCGCCAATGATCAACAGTCGCCCGGCGCTCTGGTAGGCGACGGTGGCGACCGGCTGCGCTTCGGGCAGATGCGCCAGCGCCAGCAAGGCCGCAATTTTGGGACTGGCGTGCGCCGCATCTTTGCTCCAGCCACCGGTTTCGCGGATGTTGACAAAGCGAATCGGCGCATAGCCAGACGCCGCGCGTTGTGCCCCGCCGCTTTGCTCGGCAAGTTCAACAAACAAGCGCTTTTCCTGCGTACAGGCAACCACCAGCTCCTCACCTGTTTGCAGCGCCTGCACAAAAGCGCCGGCCTCGCGGCGACACAGAGCTGAGTGAAGGGTCAGCGTTTCATTCAGTGCTGCGCCCAGGCTCCTGGCGTCCAGCGGCATCGTTTGGTTGCAATCGCAAATCAGGGTTGTCATGGTCTTTGCCCCGCTCATGGGGCTTGCTCTCAGTTGGGGTTTCAGCCTTCACACCTTCTTGCTCGTCCTCAAACAGTTTGAGAAACCTGGCACTGGCCATTTGCCGCAACATCGATTCGGGCAGCGGGTCAGGCTTGGAATAATCGTCGATGTAGGTGTCCATGCGGTCCATCACGTTGTAGTGGGGATCGGCAAACAGTTTTTTCATTGCGGCATTGCGGACCTCGGGCGCCACCTCGCGTGCCACAAAGGGTATGAAGTCGGACTCGGTTGTGAGCGCCTCGACATCTTCCAGCGAGGGTGCTGGGAGCACTGGTACCGCGGGTGCTGGCACCGGTGTCGCAGCCGGATTGGCAGGTTCTGATGCGGTGGGTGAAACAGCAACCGGCCGTGGTTCAACGCCAAGTGGCGCAGGCGGTTCGGCCAGTGACTTGCCTTCACGCACAGCCTGCTTGCGCAGCGACCAGCGACCGAAAAAACTTTCAGCCATGATCACCCGCTTTCTCCTCGGTGGTGATCGCCACCGGATTACCAAACCGGTCCGTCAGAGCACGAAAGCTCTCGGGCCGTTTGCGGCGCTTCGGCTCCACGACGTAGTGTTCATCCACAAATGCCTGCAACCACTGCACAACGTCGACCGGGGCCGGCACCTGCTCCACGGTTTCCTGGGCATCGAGCCAGCGACCGGCATCGTGATAGCTCAAGCTCACCATTTCGGGCCGCGCGACAGGCTCCTGGGCCATCCTCGCCTGGTCGGGCATACGCCACAACACAAACCAGCAAGGTGCCGGCGTGCTGACGTTGAGGTAGTAGCCCTCGGCATCGTCGGCAAACAATTCCACTGCATAACCCGGATGCAGCCAGCGTTCTTCACTGTCGTTTTTGTAGAGAAGGCGCGCACTGTTGCCAAAGCCGTCCTCATGCGCTACCACGTCGGCCAGCACCCAGCGCCAGCTCTGCCAGCGGCTCATGGCGCCCTGGATGCGCTCACGGCGCATCACGACGGCAACTTTCAATCCAGGACGCGGCGTGTTCATGACTAACCGCAATGTAACGGATTGCCAACAGCCTTACACCAAGGCCGTTTGGTGCCGCGCTTAGTCCTGGATAACCTTTCACGACCAGTTGTAACGAAGCCCGATCCAGGCACCCCGCGGCGCCCCATAGCCAAGAAACTCTTCATTGCGAGGATTGAGGGCATTGAAGGTGTTGTTGGGTCCGGTAAAAACATTGCGGCCCAGCGATCCAAAATTGTGATACCGGCGGTCCAACAAGTTGCTGACCTGCGCCACAACTTCAAGGTCGCGTGCGATCAGCAAACGGGCATCCATGTTCACAACGGTGAAACCGGCAACCCAGCCGTTGACGCTTTGGTTGTTCTCGTTGCCCCGGGCGTATTGGCCAGTGCTGCTGTTGATGGCCACACCCACCGAGCCGCCGCTACCGATGTCATAGTCCAGACGCAGCTTGAGCGTCTGGCGTGGCAGGCCGGGAACTTGATTACCGGGGCTGACCTGAATGTTGCCGAGCGCATCGGCGCGTGAGTTGGCCGGACTGTTCATCGTGAAAGACGACTGGTAGGTGGCATCCACCAGCCCGTAGCGCAAACTCGTGTGCACGGGCCCCCACCGGTCGCTCACAGCCAGTTCCACGCCCTGGCGCCGTCCCTGGCCGACGTTCTGGAAGTAACCGGTGTTGGAGCCTGCGCCCAGGCTGCTGACGAACTGGATGTCATCCTGAAGTTGCGTCCGGTACAGGGCAGCACTCCAATGCATTGAGCGTCCCCGGCGACCGCGCAGGCCCAGCTCGAAGGTCTTTGCCAGCACCATGCCGAGCGCCGGGTCCGACAGAAAGTTGTTGGGCAATTTGCAAGGGGCCAGGCGGTTGGCACAGGTCAGCTCAATCGGCGTTGGCGTTCGCATGCCCTGGTTGTAGCTGGCATAGGCAGTGACGTTGGCACTGGGGTTGAAGTTGATGCCCACCGCGGGGTTGAGCTGAGCAAAGTCATGATCGCCGTTGAGTTCCGGGGTGGCAAAGGTCTGATCGCGGATCGTGATGCTGGCACGGTTGTAGCGACCCGACAGCGTCAGTGCCCAGCGCTCGTTCAGCGTCACCGTATCGTTGACAAACAGGCCCAAGTAGCGGTTACTAGCGGTGGCTTGCGTGTTAAGCGCATAGTCGCTGGTTCCAACGGTGTTGCGGCTCGCGGTAAAGGATGCGTCTTGCGCCTCCTGCGTAAACTGCGCGGACCCCAGGTCGGCGCTGATAGATCGG
>JANXLW010000222.1 GCA_025354965.1 Betaproteobacteria bacterium | reverse complement strand
GAAATCCCATGAGTGGCCCTACCTATTGCACAGATGCCGACAGCTCCACATCCCGGCCAACACGACGCGACCTGCTCAAGCTCGGCGCCCTGGGCCATATTGGAAATGCCGAACATTTTGGCAACCAGTCCCACCGTTGGCGGCACTGTCGACAGAAAAGTTACGCCCATGACGGCAGCAAAGACCAGCATCACCATCGGTGTTTTAGGCGCCAGCAGGAAGACTAGCACCGCACCGCCGCGCCGCGCGTCGCATACAGCAGGGATAGCAGCGACTTCATGCGCCAGCGACCCACCGCCCATCCCATGGCAAGCATGCCGATGGCAAAAATCAGGCCTGCCGTGCTGGTCATGAGTGGCGTAATGATGGTGCCAATCGCCACCAGCAGCAGACCGATAAATATGACACGCCCGGTGCCAACGCGATCCGCCACAGCACCGGCAAATGGCTGCGTCAGGCCCCACCAGAGCTGGCCGAATGCAAAGGCCAGACTGATGCTGCCGATGCCCAAAGCTGTCGACGTGTTGAGCGCCGACAGGAACAGTCCCATGGTCTGGCGCACGCCCATTGTCAAGGCAAAAGTGCCGCCCGCGGCCAGCAACACCAGCCACACGGCGAGCGGGCGATTCATGGATACCTGGGTTCTATTCATAGGTTTCTCCAGCTTTAGGTTCCGTCAAAAGCTCCAGTGATTCGTCGATCAAGGCGTGTAGCGCCAGCATGCGCGGCATACCGAACAGACGGTTGAGGCCACTCTGCGCCGCTTTCCAGTGCCGCTGGGCGTCTTGCCGTTTCGTACGACCAGCATCGGTGATAGTGATCAGTCGACTGCGGCCATCGACGCCTGCGGCAAGTTCAACCCAACCCGCAGCAGCCAGTGGTTTGAGATTGCGCGTCAACGTGGAAGCATCCATTTTCATCGCCAGTGCCAGATCGCCAGGCCGGACGGGACCCAGTTTCAGCACATGGGACAAGAGTGAATACTGAGTTGTTTTGAGTCCGGCCAGGGCCAGTTCAGTGTCGTAATGCTGCGTGATGCGCCGCGTCAACTGGCGCAGTTTGAGGTTGGTACAGCCCTGCAACTTCGCGGCAGCGGCCATCGGTGGTGAAAGTGGGTTCGCGCTCATGTTACCATTGTAGCTGCAATATTTGCATATGCAACTTTATTTCAAGCAGGAATCATTATGACCAAACCCAATCTCCTCGACGCCTGGCTCGCAGAAGAACAAGTCATTCGCGCAGTAATGGACTCCGGCGCCGGACCAGGCGTTGCCCGTCCCGATCAAGTCGCCGGCAAATCCGGACTGGAGCTGATGCAGGCCATGTTGCGCGGCGAATTCCCCTACCCACCGATTGCGCAAACACTGGACTTCACGATCATTGAGGCCGGGCATGGGCTGGCCGTGTTTCAAGGTACCCCCGGCGTGGCGCATCTGAACCCGATGGGCAGCGTGCATGGTGGCTGGTTTGCCACTCTGCTCGATTCAGCCCTGGGCTGTGCCGTCCACACCCGCATGGCGCCGGGCCAGGGTTACACCACCGCTGAACTCAGCGTGAACATGGTGCGCGCCTTGACGCCCAAGGTAACCAGGGTGCGGGCTGAAGGCAAGGTTATCCACTGTGGGCGGCAACTGGCGACCGCGGAGGCTCGCCTGGTCGGCCCGGACGGCACACTCTATGCCCACGCCACCACCACCTGCCTGGTGTTTGAATTTGCGCCACAATCGAAGCCATGAGATTTCTTCACACCATGCTGCGCGTCGGCAACCTGCAGCGCTCAATCGATTTCTACACCCAGGTACTGGGCATGCAACTGCTGCGCAAATCTGAAAACCCCGAGTACAAATACACGCTGGCCTTCGTCGGCTATGGCAAGAACCCGGAGCATGCCGAGATCGAACTGACCTACAACTGGGGTGTCGATTCGTATGAGGCAGGCACGGCGTTTGGCCACTTGGCGCTCGGCGTGCCTGACGTCTACGGCGCTTGTGAAAAGATCAAGGCGGCAGGCGGCAATGTGACGCGCGAAGCCGGACCCGTCAAAGGAGGCAGCACCGTGATTGCCTTTGTGACCGATCCCGACGGCTACAAAATCGAGCTGATCCAGCGCGCCCTGTAGATTCCTACTTTTTCAAGTTTTGGGTAGCACGGGCCAATTGCGTCACGCGCGCCCAGTCGCCCTGCGCCAGAGCGTCGGCTGGCACCAGCCAGGAGCCGCCCACACACACCACGTTGGGCAGCGCCAGAAAATCGGGCGCATTTTGCATGGTCACACCACCTGTGGGGCAAAATTTCACATCGAAAAATGGACCGCTCCAGGCCTTGAGCATGGCTGGCCCCCCGGCTTGCAGGGCAGGGAAGAATTTCAGTTCGGTAAAGCCATCTTCCTGCGCCATCATGATCTCGCCCCCGGTGGCGACACCGGGTAACAATGCCAGCCCCACATCACGGCACGCCTGACCCACGGCTGAGGTATAGCCTGGACTGACCGCAAAAAGCGCGCCGGCCATGGACGCCGCCTGGGCGTCGGCAGGCGTGCGCACTGTGCCGGCCCCCACCACCGCCTCTGGCACATCGCGTGCAATGGCTTCAATGCAGGCCAGTGCCTGTGGTGTGCGCAGCGTCACTTCCAGCATGCGAATGCCGCCTGCCACCAGTGCCCGCGCCATGGGCACGGCGTGCGCCACATCGTTCAACACAATCACTGGGATGACGGGGGCGTCCTGCATCACTTGCAG
>JANXLW010000200.1 GCA_025354965.1 Betaproteobacteria bacterium | reverse complement strand
GCAAGGCATGGCCGCGCCTGGGTAGGTGGTTCATGTCAGGTCTCCGGAGCATTTAAATACTTTTTGAGCGATGATCAATCGCCTGTGTCCAGGCGCTGGCGCATACTTTGCCCGAAAAAAGCAGGCTTGTGGGCGTCATTTAGGTTTCAAAAGGTAATGATGTCTGGCGACAATTTTTTCACTCGTTTGGCTAACGAAGACGCTTGTCTGATTACAGTTCACGCAACCCGTGGCTCGGTGCCACGGGAAATAGGTGCCTGGATGGCGGTTTTCTGCGACGCCGCTGTTGGCTCCATTGGTGGTGGTCACCTCGAGTTTGCGGCAATGGCCGAAGCGCGTCGGCGCCTGTCTGGTGGCCAAGGCGAGCCCGTCTTGCGGTATCCCCTGGGCCCCGCTTTGGGCCAGTGTTGCGGGGGTGAGGTGCAACTTCAATTTGAACTGGTCCGTGGCGCCGACATCGACGCGCTAAGGGTACGCCTGGCGACCATGCGCTACCCGCTAGCGCTGTTTGGCGGCGGTCATGTCGGCCATGCATTGGTACGGGTGCTTACGTCTTTACCCCTGCAAGTGAGCTGGATCGACAGTCGTGATGAGATTTTCCCCATTGACCTGCCGTCCAACGTCAGTTGCGAACATTGCGACCCGGTGCATTCGGCAGTCAGTTCATTGGCCAGCGGCTCCTGCGTGCTCATCATGAGCTTCAGCCATGCCGAGGATCTGGAGGTGGTGGCAGAGTGCCTCACACGCCAGCGCCGCCAGATGGACCTGCCGTATGCTGGCCTGATCGGCAGCCGCACCAAATGGGCGACGTTTCAGCGCAGTCTGGCGGCCCGAGGCTTCACGCCGCAGGAGTCGGCCCACATCACCTGTCCGATCGGTGTTGCCGGAATTTCCGGCAAACAGCCCGAGGTGATCGCAGTGGCGGTAGCGGCACAGATATTGCAGGTAGTACAAACCTTCAGCTAAAGTTGCAGGCACTAAAAAAAAGGCAAGACCTATGGAAAGCTACTATCTCGACTGGGCCAACCTGCTGTTGCGCTGGATCCACGTCATCACTGCCATTGCCTGGATCGGTTCCTCGTTCTATTTTGTTTTTCTCGACAGCAGCCTCACACCGCCGGTCGATGAGGAGTTAAAAAAACAAGGCGTCAGTGGCGAGTTGTGGGCGGTGCACGGCGGCGGCTTTTACCACCCGGTCAAGTTCAATGTGTCGCCACCGCAGTTGCCACCGCATCTGCACTGGTTCTACTGGGAGAGTTACAGCACCTGGTTATCCGGCATCTCCTTGTTCACTGTCTCCTATTTGTGGAGTGCCAGCACCTACCTGATAGACAAGTCGCGCATGGACTGGGCGCCGGCATCGGCCATTGCGGTGGCCTTGTCGTTCATGCTGGTCTTCTGGCTGTTGTATGACCTGATTTGCCGGGTCTTCGGGCAGCGCAAACACGGCGACGCCATAGTCGGTGCACTGGTTTTGGTGCTGGTGTGCATCGCCTCCTGGCTGGCTTGTTACTGGTTTGCCGGCAGAGCGGCGTTTTTGCTGGTCGGTGCCATGATGGCAACCAGCATGAGCGCCAATGTTTTCTTCTGGATCATCCCGGGACAAAGAAAAGTGGTGGCATCAATCAAGGCCGGCCAGCCGGTCGACGCCATGCACGGCAAGCGCGGCAAGCAGCGCAGCGTGCACAACACCTATTTCACTTTGCCGGTGCTGTTCGCCATGCTGAGCGGCCATTACAGCTTTACCTACACCCATCCACAAAACTGGCTGGTGCTGATCGCGATGATGTTTGCCGGCGCCGCGATCCGGCAATTCTTTGTCATGCGCCATGGCTACAAGCTGGGTCGCAATGGCAACCCCTTGCGCTATGCGCTGGTCGGGTTGGTGGCCATCCTGGCCTTGATCGTCTGGCTTAAGCCGGTTCCGTCAGTGACCAGCGCAACCGGCCCCATCAGCTACAGCACGTTGCAACCGGTGCTGGCACTGCGCTGCTATATGTGCCACGGCGAATTGGTGCAGATGAAGAATGTGCGACTCGACTCAGCGCAAGGCGTCAAGACCCACGCGCAAAACATGTACCAGCAAGTGGTGGTGACCCGGGTCATGCCGATGAACAACGCCACTGGCATCACGCCGGCCGAGCGCCAGTTGATCAAACAGTGGTTCGAGAGCGGCGCCAGCACCGATTGAGCCGGCTGCGGCGCTGCCCCTCAGCGTCAATTGGACATCAACACCGGCACCGTCATGTGGCGCAGGATATGGCGCGTGCCAGCACCGCGGATCTCGAACGGAAAGCCCATGTGGCCATGGGCCCCCATGACAAGCAGATCGGCGCCCCGATCATTGATCCGGTTGAGGAGCAAGTCCATGATGCCGAAGTCTTGCACCAAAATGACCTCTGTTTTGGCTTTGATGCCGTGCGTCGCAAGGTGGCGTTCGACTTCGGCGCAGGATGACTCCCCATCTTCCAGGCGGGTGGCAATCGACAGCACGTGGGCCAGATTGCAATACTTGATCAAGGGCAATGCATCGTTGAGGGCATGGGCCGCCTCGCGCGCGTTGTTCCATGCGATCAGGGGATGTTTGCCCACTGCAGTGAAGTTGCCGACATAAGGCACAACCAGCACTGGCCGGCCGGCATTCAGGATGACGTCGCCAACCAGCTCCGCTGGCACGAAGCCGTTGCCTTGCTGGTCATGCTGACCGAGAACAACCAGGTCGGTATGCCGGGCAAGATCGGTAATGAGGCGCAACAGTTCGGCGTCGCTGCCCCGGTTGACGTCGCGCCATTCGGCTCCGGGCAAGTCGGCAGTGGCTTTTTCGAATGCGGCTTTGCTGGACTCACGGGCCTCGATGTACGCCGGGCTGGGCCAGGTCGCAACCACACTCACTTTCTCGGCGTGGGCTCTTTGCCCAAAGACGCCCAGTAGCCGCGCCCGATGCTGACGCGCAATCGATATCGCCAGATCGACCCTGGCGGCAGTGCGCTCACTTTGATCCAGGTGGACCATCAAACTCTTCAACGACATGGTGATTGACTCCCCGCTATCTGTCTGGACGAAGTCCGATGGTTCCCATCCAGCCTGCGCGTGCAGTCGTTCAGTATAAATCTGACGACTTCGCACCAAATCTGCTGCCAAGCCGTCACAGCAGGCGCTAACATGGTGCGCTTGCTTTTGCCCATTGCCAACTTGGTTCCGGAGGTTCCCATGAAAGCTGCCGTTCTTCACGGTTTCGGTCAGTCGCTCAGTTTGGAAGATATTGCCGTTCCAGTACCCAAAGCCGACGAGGTTCTGATTCAGGTCGAGGCCTGCGGCGTTTGTCATTCTGATTTGCACATCGCTGACGGCGATCAACCGGCGCTCAAGGCGGTGACCAAGCCGATGTTGATTCCCGGGCACGAAGTGGTCGGACGCATCATCGAGATCGGCTCAGCGGTTACTGACCTTAAAGTGGGACAGCGGGTCGGCGTAGCCTGGTTGCACGCCAGTTGCGGTAGCTGCGAGCAATGCCTGGCAGGCCTTGAGAATCTGTGTCGCAAGGCCGTTATCACAGGCGTCATGGTGGATGGCGGCTACGCAGAATTCATGTGTGCCAGAGCCAGCCATGCGATTGCCATCCCCGACTCGCTCAGCTCGGTCGAGGCGGCTCCCCTGTTTTGTGCCGGCGTCACCGTTTACCGTGCCCTCAAACAAGCGGGAACCCAGTCCGGCCAACGCGTGGCGGTGGTCGGCGTCGGCGGACTGGGGCATCTGGCGGTGCAAGTAGCGCACGCTCTGGGCGCCGAGGTGATTGCCCTGGACGTGGATGAAAGCAAACTCGCACTGGCCCGCACCCTGGGTGCGTCGATGGCACTAAATGTGACGAATCCGGAGACCCTCAAGACCATCCGAAAGCTCGGTGGCGCGCATGTGGCGGTAGTTACTTCTGCCGCCAAGCCAGCTTACGATTCGGCGTTCAAGACTTTGCGCCCGGCTGGCACTCTATGCGTCGTGGGTCTGCCGGCCGAGGCACTCACCTTCTCCGCGCTGGCTCTGGTTGGCGCAGAAGCGCGGGTGATGGGGGTGTCGGTTGGTACGCGCGAAGATTTGCGCGCCGTCTTGAAACTTGCCGCCGAAGGCAAGCTCCGCTGTCACACCGAGGAGCAACCGCTGGAGCAAATCAATCAAGTTTTTGAACGCATGCGCCTTGGGCAAATCAGTGGGCGCGTGGTGTTGACGTGCCGGTCAGCGCAGCATCGGCATTGACCAAGCCAATCAGAGCGGGCGCTGGGATGCCGGCCCATCGTGCTCATTGTGCTTAGGGGCCGGAGGTACCTGGCCCATAACCATCGAGCTTCATCTGTCGCAACAGCGCCGCAAAACGGGGCTGCTCGCGCAGTCCGGTCCAGCGATTGTCGTCCTTCAGATAGACCAGCCGCGTATCGCGTGCCAGCCATCCGCGTTCCAGTGCATCCAGCGCTTGCGTTACTTCACCCAGAGCGGCGTGCACGGCAGCCAGCGATGTTGGCGGAACGTAGCGGGTCTGTTGCAGGCTGAGTAATCTATTCAGGACTTCGCGGGCCTCACCAGGCTTTTGGAAACGCGCCAGTTGCACGCCCAGCAAAGCCGCTGCCTGCGTGCTTTGGTCTGACAACTGGTCGGCCCGTCGCAGCGCAGCGATGGCCTGCTCTGGCTCGCGGTCGACCAGATGCAGCAGCGCGCGAATGATGTGCGCGACCCAGAAGTTGGGCTCGATCTCAAAAGCGCGGTCGAGCCGCGCCGAGGCCTCATCACGGCGCCCCATGTCGAGCAGAAAACCGGCTTCCATCGCGTTCAGGATCAGCGACAGCGGATCGAGTTCGCGAGCCCAGCGGATATGGGCGATGCCTTCTTCGGAGCGGTCCAGCGTCAGCAACAAAAATCCCAAACCAAAATGCGCCCCGACGACATTGGGATTGATGCGCAGCGCGTGACGAAACACGCGTTCGGCGGCGAGCCAGTCGAAGTCGAACCAGAAGTGAATCCAGCCGAGTTGGGCATGCGCCTCGGCCAGTTCCGGGGCGATCTCCAGTGCCAGCAAGATAGCCTTGCGATATGGCTCGAACACCTCTGTGGGCGACCGGTCCGCGCCAAACAGCATGCGCCGGTAGGTCTCGCCAAGACCCGCATAGGCCATGGCATAGCCCGGATCAATGGCCAGCGCTTTGTGGTAGAGCTCGATGCTCTTGCGCAGACCGTCGGCGCGGATGCCTTGAGCGTGCTGCCGGGCTGCCAGATAAAGCTGGTAGGCGTCGGCATTGCGACTGCCGCCAGCGTCGCTCAGCCGCACACCAGCGCCAGCCCCTTTTCTGACCCGCTCGCCGAGCGTGGGCTTGAGAACCTGCGCGACCTGCGTCGAGATCGCGTCCTGCATGTCAAAGACGTCGGTGAAGGTCAGGTCGAAGCTGCCGCTCCAGGCCGCCACGCCGGCCGGCGCGCTGAGCAAGCGGGCCGTCACGCGCAACTGGTCGCCGCTGCGCTGCAGCGATCCATCAACCACCCAGGCCACGTCCAGCGCGCGCGCGGCGGCCAGCGGGTCCTGATCAAGCCCGGCAAAGCGCCGCACCGATCCGACCGAGCGCACGACGAGTCCGGCAACGCTGGACAAGCGCGAGATCAAGCTGTCAGCCATGCCGATTTCCAGCAGGGCGTCGCGACCTTCGGCGGCCAGCGGCACGAACGGCAACACGGCCAGCGTGGCGGGTGAAGGTGCCTTGTGCTGGATCGGCAACTCTCGGGTCGTGATGGTGCTGGTGCTGTTGGCAGCGCGCGCCGGCAACTCGGTGACCTCTGCGATAAACCTGAAGCCACGGCGCGCCACGGTCTGGATATAGCGACTGTTGCGGGTGTTGTCGCCCAGAGCGCGTCTGAGGCCCGAAATCACCTGGCTCAGGTTGTTTTCTTCCACCACCAGACCTGGCCACAGGGCCAGCACCAACTCGTCTTTGTCGAGCAGCACGCCGGCTCGTTCGACCAACATCCGCAGCGCAGAAAACAAGCGCGGAGACAGCGGTACCAGGGTGCCGTCGCGACCGCTCAAACGGTGTTGCGATGGTTCCAACACGAAATCACCGAAGGCATAGTGTTTGGATATGGACATGCCGCATTTTCAGGGTTTTTCAGAAATGTTTCAGACGCGGCTAACGACTTCACCAGCAACCTGCTGCATTCTGACGGCATCGGTGACGCGATTTGCGCCCGATCCATTTGCACAACCAAGGAGAGAATTTATGAGTACGTCCAAAGCGCTGAAATCGGTAGCTCTGATCGCCATCACGGCTGCCGCCACCAGCATTCTGATTCAGGCCTGCGGCGGTGGCGCCGTCGCCCAGACCGCCAGCGACGCCGATGTCATTGAAGGTGTGTGGGACTCGACCATCACCATCAAGGACTGCACCACCAGCGCAGTCATGAAGACCTTCAAAGGCGCCGGTATGTTCCACCGCGGCGGTACGCTTTCGGCCGACAATTCCATGCCGCCACCTTCGCGTGGGGCGGCTATGGGTATGTGGAAACGAGGCACTGGCAGCAGCTACACAGCGAACATGTGGTTCATGCGCTTCAACGCCGACGGCACCCTGGCCGGCACGCAAAAAGTTCAGCGCGCCCTGACTTTGGGTGCAGACAGCAACAGCCTTACCGGGACTTTGACCTTGCAGATCATCGACACCGCCGGCGCAGTGCTGCAGCAGGGATGCGGCAGCGAAACGGCAGTGCGGGTTTATTAGCGTGACCGGCGAGCGACCGTTTGGCGCTCAGACGCCGTTCTAAAACTAAAACCTGCCTGCTTGTAAGGTCTTGCGATGTGCGGAGAATGTCAGGACTGGTAATTTCAAGGAGGCGACATGAATATTTCCGCGCTTGACGAAAGCGGCAAGGCCGTCGACTGGTGGTTTGCCTACAAAGTGCCACAAATGGCCAAAGACGCGAGTTCCACGACGGCCACCGGGTATGAGTACATTTACTACGATCCAAAAATCGGCAAAGTCGTTAAATCGCCCAATCTACTGACGCAAGAAAAGGCGCGCTTGATCTGACGCTGAGGTCGATCTTTGGAAAACCGGACGACACAACCGGATGGATTCTTTACAACGATGAAATGCCAACGGAGGCCAAACGCACCGATGTCGGTAGTTTTGGTCATACGAAAGGCGTGATCGCTTTCGACACGGCCTCCAAGACGGCGTTCTGGTTGTTGCACTCCTGGCCCAAGTACGCCGCCCCGACTGCCAAGGCAATGCCGACGCCGATTTATGGGCAGACATATCTTTGCATCTCGCTTGACCTGGCGACGGCCAACCTGATTGCCCAGCAGATGGCCAACCACCAGGAGCCACAGGTATTCATGCCGCGGGTTCCGGCAAGCCTCGACAAGAAGTCGCCTCTCTACCAACTGACCCAAAAGCTCGATCCGAATGCGCCCGGTGATTCCAACGTTATCGAGTGCAAGTCGCGTGGCGGACTGGCTTTTAAGGTCATTGCCAAGAACCGCAAATGGAACAAGGATTTCTGGAACGATCTGGTGGGACCGACGCTAAAGGCAGATATGAACGTCGAGACCTGGATTCGCGGCAAAATCCCACCGACGCTCGACAGCGATGGTATCCACAAGACCTTCGATGTGAAGTACGTCGATTTGAGTCCACTCGGCATGCCCTGGACCTGGCCTGAGACACACGATCACGCCAAATGGGGCGTAACCAAGGACTCCAACTGGGTCTGTGTGGGTGACATCAATCGCATGGTCTCGCAGGAGAAGCGTGGTGGCGGCACCATCGCTTTCCAGGACAACAAGCTCTGGGCTGCGTTGTCAAAAACCGACCTGCTGGTGGCGCCGCCCGGGCATACGCGAGTTGAAGCGCGGGCGCTGATCAAAGCAACCCACAAGTAGTCACCGCAAAGAGTCACATCACTCGCGCCATCGCCTTGACCGGACTGATCAGGACGCGTCTTCCGTCGGCGGTTTTATCAGCCGTTTCACGGATGATGGCAATCACCTCGGTAGGTTTGAGGGAAGGTTTTGCGGCCAGCAGTTTGGCTGCCAGGTTCGCCACGTTGGGCGACGCCATCGATGTGCCCGAGAGCGCCACGCGCTTGCCGCCGGGCAGGTAGCTTTCCACCTGGTAGCCGTTGGCGTGCACCGCAACAGTGGGGCCGTAGCTGGTGAAGGGCGCTTCATCGCCCGCCTTGTCGACCGCGCCCACGGTCAGCAGATTGGGCAACGCGATGCTTGATGGAATGAACTCGCCAAAGCTGGAGTCCGAATTGCTATTGCCGGCAGAAGTGACAAACAGAATTTCCGGTGCGCTGGCAAAGGCACGTTGCAGCGATGTCTTTTCAATCTCGAAATAGTCACGCGCAATTTTCTGGCGCTCATTGGTGGTCTTGCCAATGCCACATTTTTCCAGCGCTTCTTCCACCCCTTTCACGCTGCCACCCCAACTCATGTTGACCACACGCACTTTGTTGCGCCTGAAGTAATCCACATAGGCCTGGTTCGCTTTTGCACCGCGCTCAGCCAGGGCCTTGCTGGGGCAGGGGTCTGGCTGAAGTTTGTAGTCAAAGGAAATTCGCGCCGTCACCAACCGCGCCCAGGGGTTGCCATTCAACGTGATGCCGGCGACGTGGGTACCATGCACATAGTTGCCAGCCAGGCCCAGTTGCTCCATGGCTGGTTTGAACTCTTCGGGTTTGAGGTCCGACATGAATTTCTTCACTTCGTCTGCCTGTGCGCTGTCGATATTGGAGGTCAGGTCCGAGAAACCCTTGGTGCGCTCCAGCAGCTCCGGCATCCTGCTTTGCAGGGCTGCCGGGATCGGGAACAACTCACCGGTGGTTGCGCGGGACGCCAGGTCAAAAGCAATCAGGGCAGGTCTGCCTTTGCGGTCTGTTGCCAGTTGCCCGGGGAACAGCTTGCTGTCGACGCCGCTGTCCCATACCGCAACATTGACGGTCTTGTAGGGGCCGGTCTGCGCCAGCTTGACGTCGCGTGCGGCCCAGATGTCAACCTTTTCGACCCTGTGCTGGTTCAGATACGCAGTGTAGGTGGTGACCAGGGTTTGCTTCAGCGGAATCACAGTTTCCAGAGCGTAGCGGGCACTGATCAAGGCTGGTGCAAAGTCTGAGCTGAGTGCACCGGTCTTGTTCAGCGTCGCCTGAAGCACATCGCGCACCTGGCCGAAAATGCGCCCTTCACCGATGAGTTCGGCACCGGCCTTGTAATTCCTGACGTCGTTGGCAATCACGTCAAATGGCAGCCCATCAAGCTCCTTTCGAATCGACGTGGAGACCGCATCGAAATAGGCCGGTGTATTGATGCCCCCGGTCTGCCTGGCGGCGGCCACCATAGCGCGCAAGCGCAAACCGGACAGGAGCTTGTCAGCCGGCTTGTCTTCCAGGGCGCGCACGGCTTCGGCGCCGGCCAGTGCCGCGTCGAAGTTGCCGGACAGAAAATCCAGTTGCACCAGACTGCTTAAAAATTGTCGCTGCGAAGATTTGTCGGCAATATCGTATTTCGCCAGTACCGATTCCATGTCGGCGCGCACCTGTTGCGTAACACGAACAAAGGTGGCCTTGTCACGCACCACCATTTCGAGCGGATCTGCAATGGCGTAACTGAAGCGGGGAATATCCGCTTCCTTCTCAATGCGTTGCCTGTCCGCAGCCCCTGCTGGCAATCCCAGGGCCAGGGCCAATGCCAGAGCGGCAGCTTGCAAAACGTAGTGAATACGAAACATGGAAAATCTCCGTTGTTGAAATGAAATGCTGTCGCCCTTGCCCATCAGTCCACCCGGGCCCCAGATGCCTTCACCAGCGCCTCATATTT
>JANXLW010000214.1 GCA_025354965.1 Betaproteobacteria bacterium | reverse complement strand
CCACCGCAATCAGGCCCGCTTTTTTGACCTTGTCGGCGGCCACAAAGAACTCATCCCAAGTCTTGGGCATGCCAGCGACACCGGCTTTTTTCAGCACCGCCGCGTTGGCCCACATCCAGTTGACACGGTGCACGTTGACCGGGGCGGCAACGTAATTGCCTTTGTACTTCATGACATCAGCCACCACCTTGGGCAGCAGGTTGTCCCACTTTTCGGCTTTGGCGACGCTGTCCAGATTGGCCAGTACGCCCTCGGAAGCCCACTCCTGAATGGCCGGGCCCTTGACCTGCGCGGCGGACGGCGGGTTGCCCGACACCACACGGCTCTTCAGAACGGTGGCCGCGTTGTCGCCACCGCCACCGGCCACGGCAAAGTCTTTCCAGACATGGCCTTTGGCCTGCATGATTTTTTTCAGCTCGGCAACCGATTTGGCTTCGCCACCCGAAGTCCAGTAATGCAGGACTTCGACTTCACCGGCCATGGCCGCCGTGCCGGCCAGCAACAAAGCCACCGCAGCGGCCAATTTGGAAAGTTTCAACATTTTGTTTCCTGATGTTTTTGCTCCGGCACCAAAGCAGGCCCGGTAGCGGGTTTGATTCGCGCTGACCCTCATGCCGCCCGAATTGGTTCATTGTTGATTTATTTTTGCGGGACTGCCATCATGGGATACCCTAGACGATCATCACCCCGTTCTGGCTACATACTCCTGCATGAGCACCTTCGATCTCTCGGTTCTTTTTTTTCTGCAAATGGCTTTCATCCTGGGGGTCTGCCGCGTCGTGGGCATGGTCTTCAAAGGGCTGGGCCAATCGCAGGTGGTCAGCGAGATGATTGCCGGGGTGGTGATGGGGCCGTCCCTGATGGGCTGGACACTTCCCGGTGTGAGCGCCTATCTTTTTCCAGCCGACTCCAAGCCCATCCTGTTTGCGGTCAGCCAGGTGGGGCTGGTGCTGTACATGTTTTTGATCGGTGTCGAGTTCGATGTTGACCTGATCCGCTCGCGCCTGCGCAGCGCCGCTTCGGTGTCGGTCGCGGGCATCGTGGTGCCGTTTGCGCTGGGCGCGGCGCTTGCCTACTTGCTGGTTGGCGACGCCAGCCTGTTTGCCGTCGAGACCACCACCCTGCAAGCCGTGTTGTTCATGGGCGCAGCCATGTCCATCACCGCCTTTCCGATGCTGGCACGCATAATTTTTGAACAAGGCTTGTCCAGAACTTCGCTCGGTACGCTGGCACTGGCGGCGGGGTCGATCGACGATGCCGTCGCCTGGTGCGTGCTGGCCGTGGTGCTGGCCAGTTTCCAGAGCGATGCGGCCATCGCCTTCTATGCCATTGGTGGCGGCGTGCTGTTTGGCCTTTTTGCCTGGCTGGGCATTCGGCGTTTGCTGCTGCCGCTGGGCAAGGTAGTGGAGCTGGCGGGCGAGATGAGTCAGGGCATGCTGATCTTTGTGCTGATGCTGGTCATGCTGGGCGCCTGGTTCACCGACTTCATCCAGATTTACGCCGTGTTCGGCGCCTTCGTCATGGGCATTGCCATGCCGCGGGGCAAGTTCGCGGCCGAGTTGCACCGCATCATCTATCCGCTGACGACGGCCTTTTTGCTGCCGGTGTTCTTTGTCTATTCGGGCCTGAACACCAAGATTGGTCTGGTCAACACCCCTTACCTGTGGTTGCTCACCGGCCTGGTGCTGCTGGCCGCCACCGTCGGCAAAGGGGTGGCCTGCTACGCCGCCGCGCGCTGGCACGGCGAGAGCCACCGTGAAGCGCTGGCCGTCGGCACGCTCATGAACGCACGCGGCCTGATGGAATTGATTATTCTGAATATCGGACTGCAGCGCGGCATCATCGCGCCGGCGCTGTTTGCCATCATGGTGATGATGGCCATCATCACCACGCTGATGGCAACGCCGATCTTTGAGCGCGTCTACGGCAGCAAGGCCTCGCGCGCAGCCAAGGACGAGGCCTTTTTGTAGTTGCCGACGAAACTTGATGCCCCTCAGTACCGGTACTTCACACCGTCCGTCAGCCAGGGCCAGTCATCGGTGCGAAACGGCGACGCCGGCAGACCGCTGCGGTTGAACAAATTGCTTTGCTCCGGATTGTCCAGCCAGCCGTAGCGCACGGCCGTTGGATGGCTTATGTCCGGATGCGACACGATCACCTTGTTGCCCTGGATACGCGCCTGCGCGCTGCGGAACTGCCGGCTGTCATCGGCCACCGCGAAGCCGCGCAAGACGCCGTCGCTGCCGGCTGCCACCAGACCACCCCCCTGCTCGGAGAAGCTGAGCTCCAGCTGCGAACCATGCAGCCGCACGGCGCGGTACACCGGACCGTTGGCCACGATATTTTTTTTGCCGTACTCGCCTTTCAAGGCCTGCAGCGCCAGGCGCAAGCCGATGGCTTGCTTGTTGCGCGGATGAATGTCGTTGGCATTGCCCACATCCGTTGCAACGACCATGCCGGTGCCCGGCAACTTGGTGGTCTGGCGCTGTGCGTCACGCAGTTCGGCCCAGGTGCTTCCTGCAAGACTGTTCTTTTCCAGCGGCAGGAACGACGCCAGTTGCACAAAGTAGAACGGCATCCGGGGTTGCTGCCATTGCGCACGCCAGTCGGCAATCAGCAACGGGAAGGTCTGTGTGTATTGCGCGGCCCGCGGCACATTGCTCTCGCCCTGGTACCAGATCACGCCGCGGATCGGAAAGTCGGTCAGCGGGCTGACCATGGCGTTGAACGACAGCGTGGGCAGGTCGTTCGGTCCCGGTTGGCCTTTGTCCATGAGGTTTTCCACACGCGCCTTCCAGCTGCCCGCCAGGGCGATGCTGTCGGCGCCGCTTTGCAGGCGCATGGCACTGCGCTCACCGTGAAAACCACCGCCGCCACCGGTATCGGTCACCCGCACGGCCAGCATGTTTTTTCCGGGCTTGAGCAAACCGGCTGGCACCGCGTAGCGCCGTGGCGTGTCCCAGCCACACAGGCCACCGACGCGCTGACCATTGACATAGGTTTCGTCGCAGTCGTCGATCATGCCCAGTTGCAGGCTTGCATCGGACGCCGCTTGCTCTGGCGTCAACTCAAGCGCGCGGCGGTACCAGACCACACCATCCAGGTCCTCCAGGCCTTGCTCTTCCCAATATTGAGGGGCATTCAAAGTAGGCCATGCGTTGTCGTCAAAGTCGATTTCTTTCCACGTTTCGGTGGCACCGGCTGCAACCGGACCGGCACCTTGCCAGCGCGTGACCAGCGCCACCATGCGCTCACGGTAGCGTGCGTTGTACTGCGCCGCGTCAGCCGGCAAAGGTGTCATCGCAAGCTCAGGACGCAGCGCCAGCGCATCGGAACTGAGCCAGGTCTCAATGTTGGTACCACCCCAGGACGCGTTGATGATGCCAATCGGAACACCCAACTCCTGCTGCAGCTTGCGCGCAAAGAAATACCCTGCGGCGCTAAATTCACCGCTAGTTGCCGGGCTGCTGACGGCCCAATTTGACGCGCCAATATCCGCCACCGGCTGGAAGGCAACTGCCTTGGGAATCTTGACCTGGCGAATCAACGGGAAACTGGATTGCGCGACTTCGCGCTGCGCGTGGTCTGATTGCCCGACCGTCCACTCCATGTTGGATTGACCACTGGCCAACCAGACATCTCCCACCAGCACATCGTTCAGAACAAGGGCGTTGTCGCCCTGGACCGTCAGCGTGTAGGGCCCGCCCGCCGCCTCGGCCTTGAGCACGGCGCGCCAATGGCCTTGGGCATCGGCGCTGGTGCGCACAGCCTGGCGGTGCAACGCCACGCGGACCACCTCACCCTGGCGCGCCAGGCCCCAGACATGAATAGGCTGGTGGCGCTGCAGCACCAGATGATCGCTAAAGATTCGGGCCAGCCGGACTTCGCAGTGGCCGACCGCGCCCAGCAGCGTCAGCACCAGAGTGCACAGAAAGTTTTTCAAGGCATTTCTCCGAAATATAGCAACGCAATACCCACCAGACGCCCGCCGCAAGAGGGTCGTCAAGTGTAAGATGGAATGCTTTCCAACTTTATTGGAATCCTTGCGTCGCAGACCTGCAGCGTAACTTCTCCAGCATGGCGCCAGGGTGATCAGGGCATACGAAGTACAAAGGAACTTATGTTGAAACTGATTCTTGGCCTGTTGCTGCTGCCGGCGCTGGCCTGCTCGCAAAACCTGTTGACCAATGTCCCCAACCGGCACAACACGTCGCTGGCAGGCAGCTGGAATTACATCGTCGATCCCTACGAGACCGGCTACTACAACTACCGCATGGAGCCCTACGACCAGCAGTCGGTGCCGTCCAACTCGGCCTTCTTCATGAACTACCACGCGCGCGACAAGGCCGAACTGGTGGAGTACGACTTTGACAAGTCACCGACCCTGGCCATTCCGGGTGACTGGAATTCGCAAAAGGAAAACCTGCTGTACTACGAGGGCACCGTGTGGTTCAAGCGGTCTTTTGACTACCTCAAACAAGACGCCAGCCAGCGCTTGTTTGTTCATTTTGGCGCCGTCAACTACAAGGCAGAGGTCTACCTGAACGGCCGCAAACTGGGTACGCACGAGGGTGGCTTTACGCCCTTCAATTTTGAGGTCACAGCGCTGCTCAAACCGAAAGACAACTTCCTGGTTGTCAAGGTCGACAACAAACGCTTCAAGGAGGCCGTTCCTACGGTCAACACCGACTGGTGGAACTACGGCGGCATCACGCGCGAAGTGACCCTCATCGAAGAGCCTCCGACCTTCATCCGGGACTACCTGGTCCAGCTGAAAAAGAATGACAAAAACACGCTGGCCGGCTATGTGCAACTGGACGGCGCCGCTGACGGTGAGACGGTGTCCATCGAGATCCCGGAGCTCGGTGTGGTGCACCCCGTCACGACCCGCAAGGGGTACGCAACATTCGAATTCAGGGTTGAAAAGATCAATTACTGGTCACCCGAATCGCCCAAGCTGTATGAAGTTCTGGTCCGAAGCAAGCTGCAACGTTTGCCCGATCAGATCGGCTTTCGCACCATCAGCACCGATGGTCCGAACATTCTGCTGAACGGCAAATCGATCTTTCTGCGTGGCATCAGCATCCATGAAGAAAACAGCCAGCGCGCTGCCCGCGCCTACAGCGAGGCCGATGCGCTGGTGGCGCTGACCTGGGCCAAGGAGCTGGGCTGCAACTATGTGCGCCTGGCCCACTATCCGCACAACGAGCACATGCTGCGCCTGGCCGACAGGATGGGCTTGCTGGTGTGGGAAGAAATCCCGGTTTACTGGACGGTCGACTTTGCCAGTGCCGCCACCTTGAAGAGTGCCAAACAGCAGCTCAGCGAGGCGATGACACGCGACAGGAACCGTGCCGCCATCATCATCTGGTCGATGGCCAACGAGACACCACCATCGGACTCCCGCAACGCTTTCCTGCTCTAGTTGATTGAACACAGCAAAACGCTGGACAGCACCCGACTGTTGAGCGCGGCATTGGAGCGACACGAAAAAGAAGGCGACCCTTCAACCCAGGTGCTGGACGACAAAATCGGTGAGCAGCTCGACATCGTGGCCTTCAACCAGTACATCGGCTGGTACGGCGGCAAACCCGAAGACGCGCCGAAAGCCAAGTGGGACATCCGCTTCAACAAGCCGGTGCTTATATCTGAATTTGGCGGCGATGCGTTACAAGGTTTGCACGGAAGTCGCGACGAGCGCTGGAGCGAGGAGTACCAGGAATACCTGTACCAGCAAACCCTGTTGATGGTCGAAAAAATACCCAATATCCGCGGCCTCAGCCCCTGGATACTGGCCGATTTTCGTTCCCCCAAACGGGTGCTGCCCGGCATTCAGGACGGCTGGAACCGCAAGGGTCTGATCTCCAACCGGGGCATCAAGAAAAAAGCGTTCTTCACGCTGCAGGCGTTCTACGACAAGATGGCGACTCAATACCCGTAGACCCTTGCGCCCGGTCAGGGTGACGCGTTCCAGACAAAGGTGGCGACGCCGGTACCCGGCAGGGTGTGCTCAAAGCTCTGGCCGCCAAAACTCACCGAGAAGCGGCGCGAGTCGGCCGCCGAATTGAGCACAATCAACGCGATGGAGTTGTCATCGGCGTTCTGGAACGCGACGCTCTCGATGCGGTCGACGCCGGTCGATGACTCAATGCGGTGCGCGCCCTGTCGGACAAAGCGGCTGGCATGCGCCAGTGCGTAGTAATCGAGGTTGCGCGTCACCTCGCCGGTTTTGGAATTGATGATCACGACGCCACGGCAGTCGCCACACCCGCCAACATGCGGGCCGTAGTTTTCGTCCAGCGCCAGGTTCCACATCAGCACGCTTTTGGCCCAGCCTCGGGTGGCTCCGATGATCAAATTGTGCATGTTCCACGGCAGGGTTTGCGGCCACAGCGCATTGCCTTCGCCGCCGGAACATTCGGTGAAGTAGGTCTCCTTGTCGGGGTAGGCATCGTGCACCTGGGTCTGTGCGCTTGCATCACCCAGGTAGCAATGCCAGGCCACACCGGCCACGTAGGCGCGCGCCTTCGGATCGGCCAGCACCTGCAAGGGCGACTGGGGTTCGTCCCAGTTGTGGTCCCAGTCCAGAATGCGCACAGGTTGCGACCGGGTGGCCAACAGGGGGCCAACGTGGTCGCCTATCAGGTTGGCACGCGCAGTCGGGTCAAGCCGCATGCCAGGGTAATCGTTGGGTTCAAAGTGCGGTTCGTTTTGCAAGCTCAGCGCGAACAGTGGCACACCCTCCAGGGCGAGGGCATCGGCAAACTTTTCAAGGTAGCGGGCAAATGCTGGATAAGCCTCGACCCGCAGCGTGCCCTTGACCAGGTTGTCGTTGCTTTTCATCCAGGCCGGTGCGCTCCACGGCGACGCCATGACCTTCAATTTTGGGTTGATGGCAAGTGCCCTTTTCAGGACCGGCAGCACGTCGGCGCGCATCGGGTCAATCGAGAACTTTGCCAACGGGTAGTCGGTTTGACCGGCAGGCACGTCGTCCAGCGTGTAGTGCTTTAGGGAGAAATCAGAGGCCCCAATAGTCAAGCGCGTAAAGCTGAACCCGAGTCCCGGCGCCTTGCCAAACAATTCCTGCAGCAGGGCCTCGCGTTGCGACGCGCTCATCCGGTGCTGGATCAACCAGGCCGACGCGTCCGTGATGTTGGCGCCAAAGCCGACCATCTCCTGGTAGCGCTTGCCGGCATCGACCTCGATGTTGAGCGGCAATGGCGCCTTGTTGCCAAAGGCAATGCCGTCCTGCTCGGCCAGCAGCTTGCTTTTGTCTGTCAAAGTCACCCAAGTCTGTACCGCGCCATTGACCGGCATTGCAGCTGTACCATCCAGCGCCAGGGTCAACATAACACCTACTGAAAGCCAGCGCATGACCATCATCATCGTTACCCGAATTTCACACATGATTTGCTGTCAGATGTTTGCTGCGCAATGCTTGGCAATATATTCCTCATGCGTTGGCATCACGTCAACGCACTTTCTGATGACCGTCTGGATATCACCCAAAAAGGCGGTGATTTCATCCTTGGAACGCACGTCCACCAGGGGGTGATAGCTCTGGGGTCGAATGCCCTGACCGTACATCACCTGCACCCAACTCACTTCGGCAAACAGTTCGGCACCTTCGCGGTAAACCCGGCCGTTGCTGCGGAACAAGTCCATTTTGTGTTGCAAGGTGGCTGGGATTTCCATGTTCCGGCAGTGGTTCCAAAACGGCGAATCGTCACGCTGTGTGGCCTTGTAATGCAGGATGATGAAGTCGCGAATGCGTTCGTACTCAAATTGCGTTTGTTTGTTGTATTCGTCAATATCTGCCTGATGAAAGCCCGAGTTGGGGAACAGGTTGATGACGCGCGCGATGGCAGTCTGGATCAGATGGATGTTGGTCGATTCGATCGGTTCAAAAAAGCCGCTGGACAAACCCACTGCAACACAGTTCTTGTGCCAGGTCTGCTGGCGGCGGCCCGGCACAAAGGGAATGTAGCGCGGCTCTGCGAGTTGCTTGCCCTCCAGGTTGTTCAACAGGATAGACGTCGCCTCATCCTGACTCATGAAGCGACTGGAATAGACGTGACCGTTGCCAATGCGATGCTGCAAAGGGATGCGCCATTGCCAGCCCGCCGAGTGCGCAGTGGACCGGGTATATGGTTGCAGGGGGCTGACCGACTCGCAAGGTATGGCAATGGCGCGGTCACAGGGCAGCCAATGCGACCAGTCTTCGTAGTCCCGTTTCAGGGCCTGCCCGATCAACAGTGCGCGGATGCCTGAACAATCAATGAAAAAGTCACCACTGATTTTTTCGCCGCTGGCAAGCACCACTGATTCAATGAAGCCATCCGATTCTCGAAGAAGGGTATCAACAATCCGGCCCTCGGTTCGCACAACACCGCGTACCTCGGCATAGCCGCGCAGGAATTTGGCATACAAACCAGCATCAAAATGAAACGCGTTGGCGATTTGACCCAGCGGTGAACCCGTCATATCGGCAATGCTGCGCACGAACTTGGCCGACTTAGGCGCCATCGAGTTGATCGAGTAATAACTCAGATCCGGCGCCTCTCCGGCCTGGCGCATCTTGAGCCAGTACTGGTGGCAGCTGACGGATCCAAGATCATGACCAATCTCGCCAAAACCGTGCATATATGAGTCGCCAATTTTTCCCCAGTTAACGAACTCGATGCCCAATTTAAAGGTTCCTTGCGTCTTGCGAAGAAACTCGTCTTCATCAATTTCCAGAAAGGCATTGAAAACTTTCACCATCGGAATGGTGGCTTCCCCGACACCGATAGTGGCAATCTCATCCGACTCGACCAAACGAATCCGGTACTGCTTTCCGGCAATTTTGGAAAAAGCGGCGGCGGCCATCCAGCCAGCGGTGCCCCCACCCACAATCACGATATCTTTCACGGGAGCTACGGCCATGAAAATCTCCTAAAAAAATAACAAGTTTGCACGTCTTACAAGCGCTGTTCGGAGGCCCGCTCAAATAGAGAAATTCGAGCAACGTCAATCGTAAAACGAACCGGCTCGTCGACGCAAAACGGTAACGCACCTGATACCACGCAAGACAGCAGACTGCCGCCAAAGTCCAGCCACACCACGTGATGATTGCCCATCGGCTCGATCAGCGAGATGGTGGCTTGCAGCTCCCCGTCGGCATGAATCCGCAAATTCTCCGGGCGAATCCCCAGCATGACCTCTTGCGTGCCGGACGGCCGCGCCCTGAAAGGGTAGGGCGTGACGTCCAGCGTCAGCTTGTCAGACTCAAACACGATGGAATCCGCCGCGAGTTTGATTCCGCCCGGCAGAAAATTCATCCCCGGCGCGCCAAGAAAACCGGCCACAAACAGGTTCTCCGGTTTTTCATAGACTTCCCCTGGCACTCCGATCTGCTGGATCTTGCCAGCGTACATCACGACAATGCGCGTCGCCAGAGTCATCGCTTCGACCTGGTCGTGCGTCACGTAAATCATGGTCGAACGCAAGGTCTTGTGCAGCAGCTTGAGCTCGCGTCGAAGTTCCGCGCGCAGTTTGGCGTCCAGATTGGACAGCGGTTCATCGAACAGAAAAACCCCCGCTTCGCGCACCAGCGCCCGGCCAATGGCAACGCGCTGGCGCTGCCCGCCCGACAACTGCGATGGTTTGCGACTGAGCAGCGGTTCCAGATGCAGCATCTCAGCGGCGCGCTTCACACGCCGTTCAATTTCTGCCTTGGGGGTGCCGTTGATGCGCAGACCAAATGACATATTGCGCTCCACCGTCATGGTCGGGTACAGCGCATAGGATTGAAAAACCATGCCGATATTGCGATCGGTCGGGTCGGCCCAGGTCATGTCCACACCACCAATCTCGATACGCCCGTCGACGACGTCAATCAAGCCGGCAATGCTGTGCAACAAGGTGGACTTGCCGCAACCGGAGGGGCCCAGGAGCACCAGGAACTCGCTCTCCACGACGTCGAGGCTGAGATTCTTGATGACTTCGGTTTCACCGAAGCGGATGCAAAGATTGTGAATGCTGACGCTGGCCATCGATTACCCCTTTACCGCACCGGCGGCGATGCCCCGCACAAACCAGCGTCCTGAAACAAAATAGACAGTGAGCGGCACCAGCGATGTCAGTATCGTGGCTGCCATATTGACGTTGTAGAGCCGCGTTCCGGTCGTCGTGTTGATCACATTGTTGAGTTGTACCGTCATCGGCAAGTTGTCCCGGCCCGCAAACACCAGGCCCAGAATGTAGTCGTTCCAGACGCCCGTGATCTGCATGATGGCCGCTACGATGATGATCGGTGTTGACATCGGCAACATCAGTTGCAGAAAGATCCGCAGAAACCCGCCACCATCAATGCGCGCTGCCTTGAACAGTTCCTGTGGAATCGACAGGTAGTAGTTGCGAAACAGCAGCGTCATCACCGGCATGCTGAAAATAATGTGAATCAGAACGATGCCGGGAAGCGAGCTGAACAGGCCCAGCGTCGCCAGGATGCGCACCAGCGGGAACATCATGACCTGCGCCGGAATGAAGGCGCCCATCATCAAAATGCCGAACAACAAGTTCGACCCGCGCGGCCGCCAGAATGACAAGGCGTAGCCGTTGAGTGCGCCCAACAGTATCGGAAACAAGGTGCTGGGAATCACGATGAAGACCGAGTTCATGAAGCCGCCGCGAATACCGTCGCACGAGACCCCGGTACAGGCTGATGTCCAGGCTGTGACCCAGGGCTCGACGGTGACTTGAATCGGCAGTGCAAAAATATTGCCCAACCGAATTTCGTCCATGGTTTTGAACGAAGTCACCAGCATGATGTACAGCGGCAGCAGGAAAAAAAGCGCGGCCGAAAGCAAAAAAGCGTAAACCCCCACGCGCGCCGGCATCAGGCGAAATGGCCGCTGCCCACTTTGATGTGCGGTTGCGTGGCTCATTTGCTGTCCTTCATCCGGTTCGAGCGGCTACGTGATGAAGAAAAGGTATAATATTATCGATAAACCATTGATCCGTAAACTGCAAATGATCAGTGTCCGATTCAAGGAATTTCACTCGTGATTGCTCATCCATGGCTTTCAAACCCAGCAGATCGTTGGTGTACAATGCACTCTCGCGCAATGGAACGATTTTCGAAGTATCTTTGTCCGCATAGAACCCGA